>NZ_JADEWX010000241.1 GCF_015207395.1 Nodosilinea sp. LEGE 07088 | reverse complement strand
ACCTCGTCTGCTGATACTGCCCTCCCCTTACGGGTTGAACATTCCGAGGCGGACATCTGCTTGAACACTAGCAGGGAAAGAACTTAGGAGTCCTTTCCAACTCCCCCGAACGACTTCGAGTCGCGCGTCTAACAACATTATTAGAGAGAAACTTTCTGCATATCATCCCGATTGAGGTGGATATACAGAAAGTTTCCGCATATCTACTTGAATCACGCTGATCGCAAGAAACTTTCCGTATAGTATTCGGCTTTAGCTGGATCGCAAGAAACCTGACGCATATTTTCATGCTTTCTGGAGGGGCAGGCACGGTGATGCCCTGTGCCATCGCGCCATGACTCTACGAAACGATAGGCGAGTCAGCGCTGTTGGAGGTTAGACTATCCGACGATTGATGCACTCAATGGCCTTGGTCTGGATGCCTTTACTGCCAGGGGTGCTCGTTGCAACCTTACCTAAATGTGCTATTTAGCACAGGCTCTCCCTGGGGTTACTGAAAATTCTTTAGGGCTGAGGGTGCGATCGCAAGTGATAGCGATCACCATCCGCCCAACTTTTGACGATTTCCGGAATTGGGCCAACTTACGATGAACATACCCATAGACCTATGCCGATATCGGTGGGTCTGAGGCATTCTAAGGATGGCACTAGCCACTCGAAGAACAGCCTCCTTATAGCGAACTCTCTATATCTAAACCGCCCCCGGTGCCCTGTGCACTGGGGGTTATTTAATGGCACTGCTCACGAGTCATTGTCGTTACGCTGCCGTTGGTTTTCACAGCATTGCCTAGGGTAAGTTTTCTAAAACGCTGAGATCGGGGTGGTTAACTTCGACCTCGGCGGTATAGCAAGTCCAGTCCGATCGCGACAGGGTTTTGCCGCAGACGACGGGTTGGCGGTTGTCCCCATAGGCCACATAGTTAAACACCAGCAGGGGCAGCCCCAGGGGTACGGCCAAATATTCGCTCAGCTCGTAGGTAGCCGGAATGCTCTCCAGGCTGACCTTGGCGGCGTGCAGATAAATGCCGTTGCGCACCAGGGTGCTATAGGTAAACCCCTGCTGCAGCGGCTCGGCCAGAGCTTCCCCAGTGGTTTCAGGATAGTAGGTGACATCTAGAGCGATGGGGGTATCGTCGGCGTAGTAGATCTTTTCTTGCCAGTAGACCTGGGCGTTGTTATGGGTCAGCGCCAGCTGGCGCTTTACCTCCACCGGGGCCTGAATCAGCTGAAACCGCAGTGACTGCACCCGGCTGGTGTAGCCCTGCTGCTTCAGGGCTGCATCGAAGTACATCAGCGGATTAGCCATTGAAAAGCTGATTTTGTGCGGGTCGGTGACAAAAATGCCCTTGCCCCGCTGGGTGGTTACCAACCCCTGCTGAATCAGGCTGGCGATCGCCTTGCGAATCGTCGTGCGACTCACCCCGAACACAGCGCCCAGGTCAAACTCGCTGGGCAGACGCTCTCCCGGTTCATAGGCCCCGGTTTCAATCTTTTCCTTGAGCTGTTCTGAGATGAAAATGTGGAAGGGTTGACCGTCAGCTGCTTGCTCAGCGGAAACCATAGAAAACGTCATGATCGAATGATTATCTCTGGCATCTTACCGCAGGGGCATAGCCTGCTATGTCCCTGCGGGGGGCTGATTATAAATCGGGGTTGCCAAAATCGGATTTCATATTAAGCGGCGACCAGCTGCAAGCGCGACAGCTTAAACAGACTGGTGTCGTGGGGAGTCTGCCCCTCGATCGCCAGATCCGCCAGCATTTTGCCCATCAGGGTGGTGAATTTGAAGCCGTGGCCCGAGAAACCGGCCCCAATGACTACGTGGGGATGGTTGGGATGCTGGTCAATCACAAAGTCCTTATCGGGGGTGAGGGTGTAGAGGCAACGGCGGGTCGAAATCAGCGGCCCGGCGGCATCGGGAATGTACTGGCGGGCAAAGTCGCGGATGCGCTCGGTCCAGGCCTGGCTGGGGGTATAGTCGACTTCACTGGGTTTCTCGACCGTATCCCAACCGTAGAAGGTGGTGATTTTGAGGCCAATGCTGGGGTCTTCGTGGGGAATGCCGTAGGGCATTTCGCCGTAGGGGCCATTCATGTGGGCAAAGAAGACAGGAAATTTGCCGGGCTCAAAATTAGTAGGCGTGCCCGGCTGGTAGAAACCCAGTTGGCAGGGCATGATTTTCAGCGGCAGATCGATGCCCTGCTCGGCCAGCAGTCCTTTGGCCCAGCTGCCGACGGTCAAAATGATGCGATCGCAGCTAAAAGTCTCTTTGTCGGTTTGCACCTCTACCCCACTCTCGGTGGGTATTACCTTGAGTACGGGGGTTTGATCCATCACCGCCGCGCCGCGCTCCTGGGCCAGCCGGGTGTGGGCCAGCACGCAGCGAGAGGCCCGCAGCAGCCCGGTATCGGCGTGAAACAGCCCCTCCATGCCATCCTCCAGCGCAAACTGAGGGTAGCGCTGGGCGATGTCGGCTTTGTCAAGGTGTTCGTAGTCCAGATTGCTGGCATCCAGGCTGGCCTTCATCTGCCGGAAGGTATCGGTGGTCGGAAAACCAAAGTCGAGGCCGCCGGTTTTGACATACAGCGATTCCCCGGCCTCCTCCTGCAGCGCAAACCACAGAGGGTAGGCATCCCGCATCAGGTCCACGTAAATGGGGTTGTCGTAGGTGTAGCGAATCACGCGGGAATAGCCGTAGGAGCTGCCGTTTTGGTGATTCAGCTCAAACTGCTCGAGCAGCAGCACCTTTTTCCCAGCTTTTGACGAATAATAGGCCGCCGCGCTGCCTACGCCCCCGGCCCCAATCACAATCACATCAAAATGCTGCGCCATGACAATAGGCTCCTCACAGAATAAATAGAAGAGGCGAAACGAAAAAATTGTTGTTCGTACATCCCCGATGGGTAGGGGCACAGCATGCTGTGCCCCTACGGGGTATGCGCTTTGGACGGTTACATCTAGCGGGCGATCACCTGTTCGGCGGCCTCGGCCTCCCGCAGCTTGCGCCCCTCGTTAACCACATCGTGCTCGTAGTTCAGCCCCTTGTAGACGCTATAGCACATGATCAATAGCACTATGGCAAAGGGCAACCCGGTGGTGATAGAGGCGGTTTGCAGCGCCGATAGCCCGCCGCCGAGCAAGAGCGCCGCCGCTACCACACCCTCGGTGACCGCCCAAAAGATCCGCTGGGGCACGGGCGACTCTAGCTTGCCGCCGGAGGTTATGCTGTCTACCACCAGCGAGCCAGAGTCAGAGGAGGTAACGAAGAACACCACCACCAGCACAATCCCTAAGAATGAGGTGATGCCCGTCAGTGGCAGCTGTTGCAGCATTACAAATAGGGCGGTGGCCACATCTTCAGCCACGGCACCGCTAATCACGCCGCTCAGCTCACCCAGCTCCATGCTGAGCGCCGTGCCGCCAAACACCGACATCCACAAAAAAGTCAGCATCGAGGGCAGCACCAGCACACCCAAAATAAACTGCCGTACGGTACGACCCCGCGAAATGCGGGCAATAAAAATACCGACAAAGGGAGACCAGGAAATCCACCAGCCCCAGTAGAACACCGTCCAGCCAGACTGCCAGCTCGTACCCGAGAATGACTCAGTCCAAAAGCTCATGATCGGCAAAGAGGCAGCGTAGAAACCCAGGTTTTCTACAAAGGAACCGAGAATGAACAAGGTCGGCCCCACCAGCAGCACAAACACCATCAGCGCCGCGGCCAAAATCATGTTCAGCTCGCTGAGGCGGCGCACGCCGTTGCCCAGGCCAGACACCACCGAGGCCGTGGCAAAACCGGTGATGATGGCAATCAGCCCCACCTGAACCGGCGTACTCACATTGAGGTCAAACAAGAAATTTAAGCCCGCGTTGACCTGCTGTACCCCCAGTCCCAGCGATGTCGCCAGGCCAAACAGGGTCGAGGCCACGGCCAGAATGTCGATCACGTTGCCGGGCCAGCCGTAGATGCGCTCACCCAGCAGGGGGTAAAACACCGAGCGAATGGTCAGGGGTAGCCCCCAGTTAAAGGCAAAAAAGGCCAGGGAAAGCCCCACCAGCGCATAGATGCCCCAGGCGTGCAAACCCCAGTGAAAAAAGGTGATCGCCATCGCTTGCTGAGCGGCCTCAGCCGAATTGGGCTCTATGGTGCCCAGCATCGCAGGCGGATCTTGAAAGTGATAGATCGGCTCCGCCACACTCCAGAACATCAGGCCGATACCCATACCGGCGCTGATCAGCATAGCCACCCAGGCAAAGGTGGGAAACTCTGGTCGGGCATCGGGGCCACCCAGGCGCACATTGCCCAACTTACTGAAGGCAATATAGATCGTAAACAGCAGAAAGAAGCTGACGGACAGGATCAGAAACCAGCCCAGCGTGCCCGCAATGAACGATTGAATCGCCCCAAAGGCCGATGCCGCTGGATCTTGAAAGATCAACGTAAATAGCACGAACAGTAAGATTAGCCCACCCGAGACCAAAAAGACCTCGGGGTGAAAGTCAAAACCCTTGAGGGTGATGTTGCGATCGCCCGGACGGCGAAGGCTATGGCGGGTAGGCGCATGGGCAGGCATCACAAAAGGATGCTCCTCATGCCCGTTTCGGCCCGAATCTGGTGTAGTCATAGGAGTTATTTAGCCTCAACACATCAACAATCAGCTGTAACGCCTTTGTCCAAAGCCTTGCCCTTACCGAGAGCTGGGACGGTGACATCCTGGCCAAATGCACCAAGCGGGCATTTGTCGGTATCGGCTGACAAGCCTTGCCGTCTGCGATCGCCCCTCAAAAAAAGCAAAACCCTGGTTGGCCATGCTTCAAGGCGCACAAGGGAAATCACCACACCACAGATGGTCGAGTTGGCATACAAACTTTCGGGAATCTAAAGTTTGCCTACTATAGGCCAGCGGCAGCCAGAACTCAACAATCTCTATGGACTCAACCATAGGGCGCTACTTTAAATCGAAATGTTTCTGAATATACAGTTGTTACTACAAGTCATGAAATCCAAAAAAATGATCCCAAAAAAATAGGAAGACAAACCTAAGAAAGCCCTGTTTGAATGGATTTAGCTCGGCAATGGTTGGCCCGTTAGGCAAACCTTATTCAGAAATATATCAGCGTTTCTTGAAAAAATAGGCTCGGACTGTTAACCAGGAAACATTATTGAACTATGGCTAGGCATTAACCTGGCTTCTAACTTGTAATTACAAGTCTTAAAAGCGTTGGTTTGGCTTCAAAATGAGTCGTTGTTGGTGAGGGCGGTTTGCCCGCCTAGCTCAATTCAAAGGCTGCGAACCCATTGCTCAAACGCATCACTGTTGAGGCAGACTATGACCCAAAAATCCGTCGTGCGCCCTTCTCATACCCCGGCTCTAGTAGAACCGTGCGAAGAACGTCAGGCCAAACCGCCTGCACTCATCCACTCAGATAACTATCGACAGCTCGGTTTGCAGGCGGACGCCTACACCAGTGCCCGGTATCTCAAGCGCGAGCGAGCCACTGTGTTTAGCCAGTACTGGGTGTGTGTTGGCCTGGCCTCAGACGCCCCCAACCCTGGCGATGTTTACCCGACCGAGGTGGCGGGTATGCCAATTGTGCTGGTGCGCGATCGCGCTGGCACCCTGCGCGCCTTCCACAACATTTGCAGCCACCGAGGGCTACAGCTGGTCAACCAGTCCTGCAACGTGCAGGGCAACCTGCGCTGCCCCTATCACTCCTGGGGCTACAAGCTCGACGGCACCCTCAAGAGCACACCCCACTTTGGCGGCTACCACAAGGATGCCTACGACGGGTTCGATCGCGAGAGCAAGGGGCTATCCGCCATCCGCTGCGATCAGTGGCTCGACTTAGTATTCGTGAACCTTTCTGGCGACGCGCCCCCCCTGGAGGAGTATTTAGCGCCGGTCATCGATCGCTGGTCAACCTACGACCTCAGCCAGCTGCGCCGCGAGCCCCGCGAGGTGTCACTCCAGTGCAACGCCAACTGGAAGCTGGCAGTCGAAAACTTCTCCGAAAGCTACCACCTCAGCTGGGTACACCCCGCCCTCAACAGCTGCTCCCGCATGGAAGACCACTTTGGCTTTGAGGTCGGCGATACCCACGTAGGGCAGGGCAGCTTGCTCTACAGGAGTGGGGTGGTCGAGGGGCGATCGCTGCCCACCTTCCCCGACCTTGAAGCCAACCACAAAGAAACCGTCGCCGAATACATCACCGTCTTCCCGAATCTGATGGTGGGTGTTCACCCCGACTACTTTTTGGTGTTTACCGCCAACCCTCTCAGCCCCGGCAAAACCCAAGAGCGCATGACCTTCTACTTCGTCGGCGATGAAGCCATGACCCCCGAGAACGAAACCCTGCGCCACCTGCCGATTGATCTCTGGAAAGACACCAACGACGAAGACATCGACATGATCGAGCGCCTACAGGTGGGGCGCAAGTCCCCCCGCTTCGACGGCGGCTGCTTCTCGCCCGAGCTGGAGAAGACGGTCTATCGATTTCAGCAGATGGTGGCGAAGGCGGTGGAGGGGTAGAGGGGAATTTTGGATTTTGGATTGGCGATTTTGGATTGGCGATTTTGGATTGTTGGCCCAATTTCTCTAGTGGTGGGTTACGGCCATAGCCAGTGCGATCGGTTCACCAAAAGTTGACCTTCGGGCTAGCCCACCCTACCCTCGATGCCTACATGCTCTCGCGGTGGGTTACGGCCATAGCCGGTGCGATCGGCTCGCCCCAAAGCAACCTTTGGCCTAACCCACCCTACCCGTCTC
>NZ_JADEWX010000240.1 GCF_015207395.1 Nodosilinea sp. LEGE 07088 | reverse complement strand
GGCAGGGGGTGCTGCTGAGCGGGTTTTTGGCCTGCGTAGTGGGGGCGACAGTCGGCGGCGGGGCGATCGCCCTCAAGCTGATTAGCCGTCGCCAGCCCATGCCCTTTGGCCCATTTTTGGCGGTTGGTGCTGTAATCACCCTGTTCTGGGGTGAAGCGCTGATCGGAGCCTATCGGGCATTGTTCTGGCCAACCCTGTAGGGGTACTCAGGTGCCTCAGCGCTGCTCCTTACTGCCAAAAATCTTCGGGATGAATGACTTACCGCTCGGTCTGAATTGCTTGCAAGTAGTCACTCTGGATGATTTCTTCTGAAAGGATCGCCGCATGCCAATTAACCAAACTGAGATCTCCAGTTATGATAAGTGCACTTGATCTAGTGCCCTCTGTGTTGTGACCGACTCTGCGATTCGCAACGTGAATGCCCCCGCTACACCTGCAAATGCCACCGCTGCTGGTCTACCCCAGCAGCGGTGGCAGGTGGCGGCCGCCAATGCCCCCCTGGCCACATCCCTAGCCCAGGCGACGGGGCTATCGCCGCTGCTCACTCAGGTACTCCTTAATCGCGGCATTACAACCCCCGAGCAGGCGACGGATTTTTTAGACCCCGAGCGTCAGCAGCTGCCCTCGCCCCTAGAAGAATTTCCCGATTTGGCGGCTAGTTTAGAGCTGCTGCTGGAAGCGATCGCAACTCAGCAGGCGATCGCCATCTGCGGCGACTACGACGCCGACGGCATGACCAGTACAGCCTTGCTGCTGCGGGCATTGCGGGCGCTAGGAGGGCAGGTGAGCTACACCATTCCCAGCCGCATGGCCGAGGGCTACGGCATCAACACCCGCATTGTCGAAGACTGCTACGCCGACGGGGTGAGCCTCATTCTCACCGTCGATAATGGGATTGCCGCCGTGGCCCCGATCGCCCGGGCGCGGGAGCTGGGGCTGGCGGTGATTGTCACCGACCACCACGACATTCCGCCCGAAATTCCCCCGGCCAACGCTATTCTCAACCCCAAGCTGCTGCCCGAGACCTCACCCTACCGGGGGGTGGCCGGGGTGGGGGTGGCCTATATTTTGGCGGTGTGCTTGGCTCAGGCCCTGGGGCGTACCCAGGATCTCACCGGGCCGCTGCTGGAGCTGTTTACCCTGGGCACCATTGCCGACCTGGCCCCGCTGACCGGGGTGAATCGTCGCTGGGTGCGGCGAGGGTTGGGGCTGCTGCCCAGGTCGCGCCTCTTTGGCATTCAGGCGCTAATTCAGGTGGCGGGGCTGGCTGACCAGAGCAAGCCGCTGAAGCCCGAGCACATTGGCTTTCGCCTGGGGCCCAGGATCAACGCCGTGGGCCGCATCAGCGATCCACAGATTGTGATTGATCTACTCACCAGCGACGATGTCGGGGTGGCCCTGGAGCGGGCGATGCAGTGCGAGCAGATCAACGCCACCCGTCAGGATCTCTGCCAGACCATTGAGCAGGAGGCGATCGCCTGGTGCGAGCAGCAGCGATCGCTGGGCACGGTAGATATAGAGCGCGATCGCGTGCTGGTGGTCGTGCAGCCCGGCTGGCACCACGGTGTGATCGGCATTGTCGCCTCACGGCTGGTGGAGCGCTACGGCGTGCCCGTCTTTATTGGCACCTACGAAGACGACGACCACAGCGTGATTCGCGGCTCGGCCCGGGGTATTCCTGAATTTGACGTGTTCGTCGCGCTGCAAACCTGCCATGACCTGATGGAGAAATTTGGCGGGCATCGGGCCGCCGGAGGCTTTTCGTTTTTGGCCAAGCATCTGCGCCAGGTGACCTCGCGGCTGTCGCACTACGCCTGCCAAACCCTCACGGTCGATCTGCTCAAGCCCCTGGTCAAAATCGATAGTCAGGCCCGCCTCGACCAGATCGACCAGGGCCTCTTCGACCAGATCGACCACCTGCACCCCTGCGGCATTGAAAACCCCGACCCAGTCTTTTGGACCCCAAACCTGCGAGTGCTGGAGCAGCAGACCGTGGGCCGCAACCGCGACCATCTGAAGCTGATGCTGGGTGATGAAGGCAGTACGACCATTAAAGCGATCGCCTGGCGCTGGGGCGAATACTACCCCCTGCCCGATTGCCTTGATGTGGCCTACAAGCTCAAGCAAAACGAATGGCAGGGCACTACTACCGTCGAGCTAGAGCTAGTGGGGGTGCGCCCCGCTGCTGCTAGCGCCTCAGCCCGTTCAAAAACCTCGCGGGTGGTGCCGCCGCCGCGACCCACTGGCCCCTCGCTGCCTAGCCTGGTGAACGGAATTCCGCCGCTCAGGGTCAGTGAAACGACAGTGGATTCAGAGCCAGCCTCTGTCGCCGTGCCGCCCCCGACTGCCCAGCCAGCCTCAGCTCCTGAACCTCAGGTCGCTAGCGCTGAACCACCCACCCCAGCGCTTGCTGCCCCCCAGACTCCCGCAGCTGGGGCCGAGTTCACCTACAGCAATCGTCGCTATACCGCTAATACCCATACCACCGCAGCGACGACCACCCTCACCCTGAGTAATCCCGAAGGGCAGCGCCTGGTGGTCAACCGGGGCGATATCCAGGGATGGCTCTACCTACCGGGGGAGTCAGCTCAGCCCGTTGACCTCAGCGACCCCCAGTACGGTAATTTGGTGCGGGCGGGGGCAGCGGCGATCGAAATTCAGCAGTTGACCCAGCAGCTCGCCGCCGCCGAGGCTCGCCTGGCCCAGCAAGATACTCTACTGGCCGAAAAAGATACTCATCTAGCCCAGCTCCAGGCTACACAGACTCCGCGCCCAGCCGTTCCTACGTCTGCGGCTCCGGCCCCGGTGCAACAGGTCGTCCCAGTCATACAAGCGACCCCCCGGACTCAATCTCCTCAGCCTGCACCTGCACCCATTACGTCGCCCCAAACGCCCCTACCGCCCGTGGCTCCCATGGGTCTGGAGGCGGCCAAACAGCAGGTGCGTCAGGCGGTCGGCGATCCGGTCTGGTTTTGCCTGAGCCCTGCCAGCCAAAAAGACCTGGCCATTGCCCTGGCTCACCTGGCTACGGCCAGCAATCCCATTGCCGACCCAGCGCCCCTGGCTGGGTTAGCTACGGTGCTTGAGCGTGAGCTGTTGCAGCCCTTACTCAGCGACTTTACCCAATACGGTGACCAAACCGGCGACCCCGATCTGATGGCCATGGCCAACGATCTGACCCAGGCCCCGGGGCTGGCCTCGCTGCCGCCCCTGCTCAGTGAAACCTGGAAATCGCTATCGCCTAAGGCCCTGGCCGCCGCCAACAAACCCCGTAAGGGGCTATATCAAACCGTCTCGGCGGAGGGCAACGACACGCCCTTCCCGATCGATGACAGCCATCGGGTGATGCTCGACGAATTTCTCCAGGGCTGGGACCACCCCATTGCCCGCTGGCTAACGGGAGCGGGGAGCGAAGCGGCCTCAGACTTGGCCCAGGTGGCCCAAATTCAGCAGGCGGGCAGCGCCTTACCGCTGTGGCAGGGGCAGCTAATGCAACATTTGGTGCTGGGCCAGCGTCCCAAAAAAGGAATCTTACAGAAAATTTTTGGGTAATGCTGCCGATCTTTTAATTGACAGAGTATGGTGGTTGGCAAGCCCTACCCAAGTCTCGGTAGTTTCTCTTGCTTGCAATGGTTAAGCTGGCGTTCAAGCCCCAATATTGGTTGGTCTATGGCCTGTCGGCAGTGCTGGTGTCCTGTTCGGGGGGCGGCAGCGGTGCCAACCGCCCCACTCGGTTCGTTAACGTTCAGCCGATTCAGGTGTGCGACGACTTTGGCCTGATTTGTGCCGATCTGGCCCTGTTTGAAGCGGCCACCCGCAAAATTTGGGCCCAGGCCAATATTGATGTCAGCTTTTTGAGCCCCAATCGACTCAACGCCAGCCGCTTTCTCACCATCGACAGCCAAGCCGAGTTCGCGGAGCTTTCCTTTGCGGGCGGGGCCGGAGCCTTTGGCCGCAACCCGCTATCAACCCGCAGCACTGGCCCTATCAGCCTGTGGTTTGTGGAGAGCATTTTTCCGTTGGGCGGAGCCAGCACCCTGGGCCTGGGCTGGATTGGTCAAAACGGCATCGTCATTGACGACGACATTCTGGCGTTTAACAACGGCATTGGCCGCCTCGACACCGTAGCCCATGAAATCGGCCACAACCTGGGCCTGACCCACGAAGGCTTTGGGGCCGGCGGGGCCAACAATTTGATGACCGACGGCAGCTTTCGCAATTCCCCCAGCTCCCTCAGCGACATTACCCCTGATGGGGCTCGCCTAGATCGACTCACCGATCGCCAAATTGAGGAGGCCCGGGGTAACCCTTTGACCCGCTCAAGCCCTGGTCTATCGGGAGATGTAGCCCCCTCAAATCTGCCTGTAGAGCCACCGCGCCTAGATGCGCCTGCGCTATCTCCCGACGCGATCGCCGCTGGTGAGCCCTTAGCTGCCCTGCCTCCGGTGCTTGACTTAGCGCTACAGCCTGAGGCCGCCTTTGCTGACCCCACGCCCCCGCGCTCTATCCCCAACGGCCCAGCGATGGGTCTAATGACGGCGGTGCTGTTGGCGGGATACCTGAGTTGGCAGCCCCGGAGGTAGCTATGCTCAATGCCATGGGTGGGGTTATCGTCGGTGGTTACCTGTGGGGACAGCTGGCGATGATGCCAGTCTTGTCTGCCCCGCCGACTGAGACTTTGCTGCTGACACAATCGCAACCTATGCTCGGTCAGGATACTATTCCCTACCCGCCGGTAATGCGCCATGGGGCGTCTCCCGAGGGCCGTTACCACCTCACGTTGACCCTAGTCGAAGGGGCTGACCCCCCCCACACTGTGGCCAGCCTGTTTGAAACCCTGGGCGATCGCTGTCAGCAGGTCTGGTCGCGCCCGCTGCCCCACAGCTATGGCCCCCGACTGGGGCTGGTGAATGACAGCGGCACCGTGGTGCTGCTCGACGAGTGGATCAATGTGGCCAGTACCCGGGCCGTGGTGGTGTTAGGTCGGGATGGCGACGCGATCGCTGAGCACAGCTTTGACGATATTGTGGCGGTCACTGGCGAGACCCGGGCTGAGGTGGTCGAGCAGGCGAAGCAGGGCTTTTGGCTGGGGGGCAGCCCAGAGATGCAGAATGACGGCTCCTATTTGGCGATTCCGACTGCGGGGGGAGAACTCACCCTCAACCTGGCAACTGGTGCCATGGGATTCTAGCGCCGGGTGGACTTCAGCGGTAGGTTTTATTGCCATGGGGGCTGCTATAACGAAAACAGCGATCGTCGTCTCGGTCGCCTCTCTACTAGCCCCAGGAGACAGCACAATCGATGGCCAAGGGTGAGCAGATTTACGTCATGCGTGACCTGGCCGGGGTGCCCGGTCTATACCAGCATCACGGCATCGACGGCGGTGATGACACCGTCATCCACTACAGCAAGGCGCAGGAAGAGGCCGAAATTTCCCGCACCAGCTACGCCACCTTCTCCTGGGGTAACCGGGTCTACCCCGTGCGGCAAAGCCTGATCTATACGCCAGACATGGTGATCGAGCGGGCCACCAGTCGCCTGGGCGAGCGCCAGTACGACCTGCTGCAAAACAACTGCGAGCACTTTGCCACCTGGTGCACCACGGGCCGCAGCGAAAGCCGCCAGCTCACCAACTTTGGCCTGCGGCTCGACCAGCTCAACCTGCCTGAGCTGCGGCGACTGGCCGAGGGCGATCGCCGCACCACCAGCCCTGAAGAAGCCCGCGCCAACTTCCAAAAAGCCCTCGGCGACATCGCCACAGCCTACAACACCACCCTCGCTGACCAGCAGGTTGCTTACAAGGAGGCCGACGACTGGCACCGGGTGGCTCAAAAGGCCCTGGGCAATAACCGCGAAGACCTCGCCCGCGCCGCCCTGCACCGCAAAGTGGCGGCCCAAAAGCGAATTGAAATGCTCACTGCCCAGCTCAGTGATCTGGTAGAGCTAGAGCTAGATCTTCAGCGCAATCGGGCGATCGCAGAGAGTCGTCTAGAGCTAGATTGAGGTATCCACGCAAGCCGGGACAAGTCTGGGCGTGGGGAATTCAGGAGTCAGAAGCCAGAAGGCCGCGCTCTCCTGGCTCCTGGCTCAAAAACTTGGCTCGCTTTCAGCTAATCTCCCTTGAAGAACTCCGTGCAATCAAGCAAAAATTTCGGCTGGGGTAAGGCCAAACGCTGGCACCAGCGTGGATTGAATCTGCTCGGCTCCGCTGTAGACGGTGTCTTCGTACCGCCCATTCACCCACAGGCACCGGGTGACTTGCCGAGTCTCCGGGTCAACAATCCAGTACTCGGCGATGCCTTGCGCGGCGTACTCGGTGTGCTTGTAGCGGTAGTCGTGGTCGCGGTTGGCCTGGCCGGGGCTGACCACTTCTACCACCAGGGCCGGGGGCGGCATCTCGCGGGTAATCGTGGCGCGGGTGGCCCCGGCCACAGCGGCTTTTGACTCTTCGGTATGCACCAGTAGGTCAGGAATTCGCGCGGTGGCACGACGCCCGGTGACTTCTACTTCAGTTCCCCACACAACCCAGTCGGCGGGAAAGTATTTGATCAACTCTAGAAACAGCTTCCTGGCAATCCCGATGTTTTCATCACTTTCTGGAGGCCTTTCGACCAGTGCTCCGTTGACTAGTTCGTAGCGAGTGTCTGTGCCGTCGTCGTAGGCCAGATACTGCTCAAAGCTTAGGTAGGTGGTGGGAGATGAAACGGCTTGAGTCATGGGGTAAAGCTCTGTGCTTGCAGGGACGCTGATACCGTATCTGGGCTAGGGAGCAGGGG
>NZ_JADEWX010000026.1 GCF_015207395.1 Nodosilinea sp. LEGE 07088 | reverse complement strand
AATTTGCGGAGTCGGGGGCCGAGGGCTGGGTGCGGGGCGATTTTGTAGATACCAGCGGCCAGGCCGCCGCCCTAGCCCCAGGCACCCAACCCGACATCTCTACTGGCCCCTGCGGCGAGAGCGATCGCCCCGAGGCCTACTTTGAGACTAAATCGTTTGTCATTCACCTGTGCCAGACCCCTAAGGGGCTGAGCTATATCGGCATCAATAAGTCCAACAACGATACCCTGACCACCGCTGACGTGAGCCAGCGCGAGGGCACCTATATCGCCATCAACGGCAACTACCAATACCACATCAACAATGAAACCCTGGCGGTTTACCAGATCAGCAGCGGCAGCTACAACCAGCTCAGCAACGAGCAGGTGATTCGCCACGAGCGGTTCTTAAATTGAGGTCAACTGAGTAACCGTGCTATCTGTTACCGACCATTGCCTACCCGGGTGGAATCTCATCCCGCGCTGGGGCGCGATCCGGCAGGTTCATGTCTACGGGCTCTACTGCATCGGGGTCTTCAACGTTATAGGGGCTGTCAGCTGAGTCGGTGGGGCTGGGCTGAGCCGCATTGGGGTTGCCCACGGGGGCTACCGGTTGAGCCATTTCAGTGTGGATAGTTTCGGTCATGCGGCGAATCAGTTCACTGGCCCGCCCGTCATTGCTGGGGCGCTGCACCAGCAGGGCCAAGACGTAGCGCTTACCGTTGGGGACATCGACGAGGGCAACGTCGCCCAGCAGAGAGCCAATGTCGCCGGTTTTGTGGGCCGTTAGCGAGCGATCGTTGATACCCGACGGAATCAGGCTGTCGTTTTCGGTGCGCTGCATGATGCTAAACAGGCGATCGCGCGATCGCGGCGTTAGCAGCCCCCCTTGGTCAACCAGGGCCAAAATCAGCGCCAGATCCTTGGCACTGGTGGTATTGGTACCCTCTAAGTCGGGCAGCGGGTTGCGCAACACGGTGTGCTCTAATCCCCAGGTGGCAAAGGTCTGATTGAGGGCCTCAACCCCGCCCAGGGCACCAATCATCAGATTGGTAGCGGTGTTGTCGCTGGAGACTATCATGCGGGTCGCTATCTCCAGGGCGGTGTATTCGGTACCTACGGCTTCGGTGCCAAGGGTACCTGAACCGCCAGCGATGGCATCCTCCCGGAGGGCAATGGCCTGGTTAAGGGTGACGTTGCCCGCATCAACCTGCTGCAAAAAGGCCACCAAAATCGGCATTTTAATGGTGCTAGCTGCGGCCACTGGCTCGGCCCCACCCAGGTCAACATACTGGCCTGAGTCGAGATCTACCGCAAACGCAGTGGAGGTCAAGCCAGGAGTGAGGGTAGCGAGTTGCTCTAGCTCGCCCACCAGGCGGCTGCTTTCACTGGTGAGTCGCAGATCGGTCACAGTATCGGCCGCAGTACCCTGCACCAGCGCCCCTCCCGCAGGGGCAGCAGCGGTTTGGGGCGTTGGTGTCTCGCCATCGCGAGTAGAGGCTACATTGCTAGGGCTCAGAACCGACAGCAGGGTGCCGGCGATCGCCGCTACCCCCACCCCGAAAATCACCAGCCGAATTAAGTAGAGCAACGGTAGCGGCGGGTTAGCGATGCGTCGTTGGGCGGTGGATAGCCGCGATCGCCGTGGCGGGGTCGTTTCTTCAAGTCCCGGGAGCGGGGCGGAGGGAGCGACCGGAGAAGACGAGGAGGGCCTTTGGGGGCGACGAGGCTGGCGACGTAGTGGAGTCACATTGGGCGACCCGCCGGCATGGGGCTGACCCGCCGCCGCCCCAGCCGAGACGTTGAGAGCATTGGCGGGCATGCTGTGGGGGTGCATTTGGAGGGGTGCTGGCCCAGAGGCCCTTAGTCCAGGAGCTCTGGGCCCAGGAGCCGCTAGTCGCAGGGGAGGCGTACTGGTGGTGCCGATGGAGTCAGGATGCGTGGCCTCGGGGCGAGACGAAGTGGGTACTGGGCCACGCTTAAAGGTAGGCAAGGCAGCGTTGCGGGCCGCTGGTCGAGGTGCTGGTTCAGGCTCCGGGGCCGGGGTGCCAAAGTCGGAGGTGAGCTGCTGAAACTGTCGCCATTGGTTGCGACGGCGAGACTCAGGCGATGGTCGCTGGCCACCTTCGCTCCGCCAGGTGTCTACTTCAGTCTCGCCAGGCAGATGTAGACCCGTTTGTCCGCCGCTGCCCTGGGGAGCAGGGGCAGATTCCCGCCAGGATAAACTGTCCTCAGATCGACCCGTCGCCGAAAAAGGATTGTGAGAATCGTCGTACTGTGCCATGTGCTTTGCTCATGCCCTATGTGACGCTGCCAGCCAGCCCCAGACTCCCGATTAGCTAGTCTTGATGGAGGCTCTCTACCGCCCAGTTGATCTGCCGCAGAATGCCCCTAAGCATAGCCAACTCCTGGCTATCTGGTTCGGCACGATGCAACAATTGCCGCAATTTTGCCATGCGACTGGGGGCGGTATGGGGGTAAAGATAACCGATCTTGAGCAAAAGGACTTCCAAATCCCCATAAAACATCTCTATTTGATCTAGAGGGGCGCTGTGGGCTAGCTCCCGCTTGGAGTGGGTGGCAGCCAGCGGCGTTGCCAAGGCTGCCCCCACTTCGGCCCCTGCTTCAGCCAGGGCAAAGCGGTGGAGTAGGTAGCCACATACGGCTACGGCCTGGGCCAGATTGAGCGAGGGATAATCATCGGTGGCCGGAATCCGGATCCAGCGCTGGGTATAAACTAGCTCATCGTTACTCAGCCCGCGATCTTCGGGGCCAAATACCAGCGCAGCGGCAAATGTGTGCTCGGGGGTGGGCGGCAGCAGCCAGGGCAGGGCCACTTCTGGTCGGTCTAGGGGCTGGGCTTGGGGGTGTAGGCGGCCAGTGGTGGCGATCGCGCGTTCACACCCGGCTAGGGCCTCGGGTAGCGTGGGGGCAATGGTGGCGGCGGCCAACACATCACCGCCATGTACCGCCATGCGTTGGGCCTCGGCAGAGGCCAGATCACACTGAGGGTTAACCAGCACCAACTGACGCAGCCCCATATTTTTCATGACTCGGGCGGTGGCCCCCACGTTTAGGGGGCCAGCCGGTTCAACCAGAACAATGCGAATTTGGTCGAGTTGCCAGAGGGGCATGGAGATTGTTACACCGACTCATCTTCAAACCGATACCCTACCCCGGTCACGGTTTTAACAAAGGTGGGCTGCGACGAATCGGGTTCAACTTTTTTGCGCAGGCGGGCAATGTGGGTATCGACGACCCGCTCATCGCCAAAGAAATCTTCTCCCCAGAGCTTTTCGATCAGGTGATGGCGGCTCCAGACGCGGCCTGGGTAGCTCATAAAGGTGGCCAGCAGGTCAAATTCTAGGGGGGTGAGATCGAGCAGTTCGGCCTCATTGCCAGTTGCCTGCCGATGGGCGATGCGCTGGTCGAGATCAACGGTGAAATGAGCCGTGCGGTAGGTCTGGGTAGAGGCTTCTTGGCTGTGGCGCAGGCTGCGGCGCAGCAGCGCGCGCACGCGAGCGACCAGCTCGCGGGGGCTGAAGGGCTTCACCAGATAGTCATCGGCCCCGGTAGACAGGCCAATAATGCGATCAATTTCTTCCCCTCGAGCCGTGAGCATCAGAATATAGGGATCCTTAGCCCCCGGCCCCTGGCGAATGCGGGTGCACACCTCTAGCCCATCGAGCTGAGGCAGCATCACATCGAGAATGATCAGATCGGGTTGGAGCGTCTGCTGGTAGCGCAGCGCCGTTTCACCGTCTTCGCAGGTCTCGCAGGTAAAGCCCTCTTTCTCCAGGTAAAGCCGGATTAAACGGGCTATTTCGGCCTCATCTTCCACAATTAGGATCAGCACTGCAAAAGATTGTCCCAGAACATCAACCTTGCACTAGCATACTCACTAACAGAGTTTATGCTTGTGTCGTTCAAGCTTTGGAGCGTGACTGCTTGGGGCGATATCCATGGTTACCCTATGACCTCACTACTACCGCCAACGCACACGGGGCTTGAGCCCCTTCACCAGGCTTTTACCCATTACCTCGGTGCCCATCCCCTCCATCCTGGCCTCACGACCCTAGACTGTTCAGAGCGGCTGGGGAGGCTGCTGCTGTTAGGCCAGCATTCTGATCCAGAGGTGGATGACCCCAAGGGGCTGCTGCAAGAGCTGGAGGCCGCTTTTCGCCATGTGGTGGTGATGGCGGGGCTACCCGAGGCCGACTGGGCCATGGCCCAGTCAATTTCTGTACGGATTTACCTCAAGCTCAAGGCGGCGGCCCAGCCCTACGCCATGCACACCTTTACCTGGCAGCCTGAGGATGCCGCCCGAGTCCTGTTTGCCCCAGAACTCGATGACGCCGCTACCGTGACCGAGCTAGACCAGCCCGACTCACTAGACCAGGCCGACCCCAAAAGCCCAGAGTCCGATGCTCAGCCCGGGGTTGTAGATGAATCTGGGCTCCCAGAGGATGACCTGGGCTATGGCCCAGAAAACCTCTCGGCAGAAACCCCCTCGGCTGAAGCATCTAGCCCGGTGACGCCGTTTAGCGATGCCGCCCTGGCCCGCCCCGATGCAGTGGTGCAACCCCCTGACGGCCCTGGCTGGATCAGTCGTGGGCAAGCCTGGGTAGGGACTGGGCTGCGATCGCTGCGTGATTACTGGAGCTATGGCGTAGCGGGGCTGATTTTGGTGGGCAGTGGGGCTTTTGCCTATGCCCTCTCGCGACCCTGTGTGTTGGGGAGCTGCGATCGCATCGATCAGGCTACCGAGTTTTACGATGGGGCTCAGGGCACCCTGGCAGGTCTCCCCACTGGCGACGACCTAGCGATGGCTCAGACCGATCTGCAAGCAGCGATTGACCTGCTAGAGCCCGTGCCCGTCTGGTCGTCTCACTATGATGCGGTTCAAGTCGATCTACAGCGATACCGGGGCAGCATCGCCTCCCTCGATGCCGTCATTCAGGCTCAGACGCTAGCGCGCGAAGCCGCCAACCTGAGCCAAAACCCGCCCCACCCAGTGGAGCGCTGGGTTAACATACACCTGCTGTGGCAGCAGGCCATGGGCCGCCTAGAGACGGTCTCCGCCGACAGCACTGCCTTCGACTACAGTCAACAAAAGCTGCGAGAGTACCGCGCCAACTACAGCGCCATTGGCCGCCGGATTGTCGCCGAAGAGGAGGCCGAGGCCAATTTTAATACCGCTCTGCAAACTGGCACCCTGGCTCAGCAGCGCATGGAAACCGCCAACTCCCTAGCTGGCTGGCAACTGGCCAGCAAAGAATGGCAGGCCGCCATCAATGGACTATCGCTCATTCCCCAGGGCACTATGGTCTACAGCGAAGCCCAGGCCCAGATTCAAGACTACCGGCAGCAACTCAGCCGGGTAACCAACCGAGCGACCCTAGAAGAAGCCGGCGCCCACAACTACCATCAGGCCGTGCAGGCGGCTCGGGCCGCCGCCGCCTACGAAGCCAAAAATCAGTGGACTCTAGCGGCGACCCAGTGGCGGCAGGCGGTAGCCAGTGCTCAACAAATTCCCGCAGACACTATCCTGACGGAGGAAGGGGCCGTGTTGCTCGAAACCTACCAACCTGCCCTCAACAATGCCGAAAACCGCCTGCGCTCTGCTGTGGCTCTGCAAGTCTTAACCACCTCCCTGGCCCAGATTTGTCAATCCTCAGCGACCCCCTGCACCGTGCGCGAAGACCCCAGTCAAATCCAGGTGATTCTCTCCAGCCAGCTGGCTGAACCCCTGCGTCAGTCGATTACGCCCCCAGCGGCTGACGGCACCTTTGCGTTTACCAACCAGCTCAGCCCCAACGTTAAACAACTGATCGAGCAAATTATCACCACCAGTCACCAGGTTGACCGTCAGGTCGCCATCTACGATGCCCAGGGTAGTTTTGTAGCTCGCTATCGACCAGACTTGGGTGGTTTTATCAAAAATTAAAGGCCATTAGAGACATCTGACTGTCAGCTGGCCAGCACACCATAGCGGCAGTAATGTGCTGGTTAAGCCTCTGGTGCCTCACCCTCTCTGCCTAGACGGCTGCACAAGGGCAATCAGGCTAGCGCTAGTCTGCTGGGAACTCAAGGCGACCAGCCTAATTTGGTTTTTCCTATGGATAAACTATCTCAGTACACTCTGATGTTGTAATTCTAAAACTCCCACCTATGGCTTCGTTACAAACCCCGCTATATTCTGCTTGCCTAGACCAATCTGCCCGCATGACTGAGTTTGCCGGCTGGTCTATGCCGGTGCAGTTTGGCGGCATCAAGCAGGAACATCAGGCGGTGCGCGAGCGGGCGGGGCTATTTGATATTTCACACATGGGCAAGTTCACGCTCACCGGGCCGGGGGTGATAGCGGCACTACAGCGGTTGGTGCCCTCTAACCTGGAGCGACTAGCGCCGGGCTTGGCGCAGTATACGGTGCTGCTAAACCCCCAGGGCGGCATCATTGACGATCTGATTGTGTACCTTAAATCGCCGCTGGGGGCAGCGGTTGAGACGGTGGCGTTGATTGTCAACGCCGCCACCACTGACAAAGACAAAATCTGGCTGGTGGAGCATCTGGCAGGCAGTGGTATAGATCTGGTGGATGAATCGCGCGATCGCGCTCTGATCTCCCTTCAGGGGCCTGCCGCCGCCGCCCTACTCCAGCCTCACGTAGCCCTTGATTTGAGCACCCTGGGCCGCTTTGCCCACCAAGATACCCAGGTGCTCGGTCAGCCCGGTTGGCTCGCCCGCACCGGCTATACCGGCGAAGACGGGTTTGAAATTATGGTGGCCCCGGCTATGGCCGAGGGGCTGTGGCAGGCCCTGACGGCTGCTGGGGCGGTTCCCTGTGGTTTGGGGGCGCGCGATACCCTGCGTCTAGAGGCCGCTATGGCGCTCTACGGCCAAGATATTGACGACACTACCAGCCCCTTGGAGGCCGGGCTAGGGTGGCTGGTACACCTGCCAGAAAAAGGCGATTTTATCGGTCGTGCGGTGCTAGAAGCCCAAAAAGCCGACGGCATGCAGCGGCGATTGGTGGGGCTGACGATGGCGGGCCGTCATATTGCCCGCCACGGTTACCCGGTGCTGTATCAAGGAGACGCAGTGGGCACCGTCACCAGCGGAACCCTGGCCCCGACGCTCAATCTTCCCATTGCCCTGGCCTACGTGCCGCCAGCGGCGGCCAAAATAGGCCAGACTCTAGAGGTTGAGGTGCGTGGGGAACCGCGCCCGGCCACCGTAGTCAAACGCCCCTTCTATCGAGCCAGCTAAGCCTTGGGGCTGATCGAGGAGGCCTTGCCTGTTCCCCTAGGGCCCTTTCATTTCCTGGTGCTGCCGTCTAATTTGTCCACTTCTTTAGACATTTCCTGGTCTTACCTGACTTTCTCTGCACCAAATCGGTTGACTCGTGGCACACTGGCACTGGATTCTACCGGCGGTGTCGACTAGACCGTACTATCATTCTCTCTGGCCGATGTGAGGTTATGCCATGGCATTTGAATATCCCGAAACTCTGAAGTATCTCGACAGTCACGAATATGCCCGTACCGACGAAGACGAGGGCATTGTCACCATTGGCATTACCGCCTTTGCCATCGATCAGCTCGGCGATATTGTTTTCCTGGAGCTGCCTGAGATCGGTGACAGCCTCGAAAAGAGTGAAAAGTTTGGCACGGTTGAGTCGGTCAAGGCCGTGGAAGAACTCAAGTCGCCGGTTACCGGTGAAGTGCTAGAGCGCAACGAGGCCCTGATTGAAGCGCCCGAGCAGATTGGCGATGACCCCTACGGTGACGGTTGGCTGATTAAAGTTAAGGCCACCGATCTAGACGAGCTTGACGACGCTCTGACGGCCGACGAGTATAAAGATCAGGTGGGTGAGTAGGTGATCGCAGTTGTGTTGTCGGCGCTAGATCTCTTGCGTCTCCCCAGGACATCGCTATACTAATGCTGACTTCGAAGGGCTCAGCTGTAATGGTATCCCCTTGAGCGGTCACCGCCTATCCCAATCGTGTCAGTCTTGGGCATGGCGGGGTTAGAAGGGGCATCAACCTCTTAGCCACCAGTCTTAGGAAGTAGGCATGGCTCCAGATCGGAACACCTCTGAGCGACCGTTTCCTCCTGCCCCCAGGGCTGGGAATTTTTCTGGGACACCGCTTCCCAGGCCAGTGCCGCAGGCCTCCAACCCCAATCTCTCTAGGCAGCTGGGGGGAGTTCCAACCTCGGCCCTAGACGAGAACTCCTCTGACCCAGCGATCGCCCCCCGCTACGACCCCCTGGCCGACCTGCGGGGCCAGGATAGCCCGCTTGAGGGCACTGCCGCCGATCGCCCCCGTCGTGGGGCCATCATTCAGCGGCTGGCGCAACATTGGCCGATCTGGTCATTGGCCATCCTGGCGGCGGTGACCGGAGTGGGGGCGATATCGGCCATCAGTCTCTTTCGCATTCCCAACCTGCCCAACTGTCGGGCTATTTTTTGGCCCACGGCGGCGGCGACCACTCGGGTTCAGTGCGCCGAGGCCTATGCCGATCAGGACACCCTAGAGGGCTATCTCGAAGCGATCGCCCTGCTCGACTCCCTACCCCCTGACCATCCGCTGCGGGGTGACATTGATCTGCGAATTGAGGAGTGGTCAGAGCGCATTCTTGACCTGGCCGAAACCACCTTTCAGGCGGGTGATATCACCGAGGCGATCGCCATTGTCCGCCGCATTCCAGACCATACCGCTGCTGCCGAGGCAGTGAGCGATCGCGTCAATGAGTGGAACCAGATTTGGCAAGAGGCCGAAACCATCTATGCAGCGGCGACGGCTGACCTGACGGCGCTGGCTTTTCAGGATGCCTTTGCCAAAGCGATTCAGCTGCTCTCCGTGGGCAACACCCACTGGGAGACCGTTAAGTATGACGAATTGACCGCCAGCATTACCGCCGCCCGCGAAGACCTAAACCAGCTGGGGCGAGCCAAGGAGCTGGCCCGCAAGCGCACCCTGACCGCGATGGAAGAGGCCATCGCTCTGGCCCGGGGCATTGACAGTCAGAGCCCGGTTTATGGCGAAGCCCAGAAAGTCATCCAGGAGTTTGGCCGCGATCTACTGGCCATGGCCGAAACAGAATTAGATCGGCGCGATGTCGTGGCTGCGAGGCAGATGCTAGATGCGATTCCGGCGTCCCTGTCCATGGGCAATGAGATTGCCGACATGCGCACGCTGATCGATGCCAGTCAGCTCTCTTGGCAGGGGGGTGTTACCGGGCTAGAGGGCGGCGTCGTGCGGCTCCAGAGCATTGGGGCCGATCGTCCTCTCTATGGCAAGGCCCAGGCGCTGATGCGGCGCTGGCAGGCCGAGATCCAGGGGCGATCGCAGCTGGAATGGGCGCGCCAGGTGGCCCTGCCGGGTAGTATTCCCGATCTCCAGGCGGCGATTATTGAAGCTCAGCAGATCTCCCGGTCTAACCCCGCCTGGGAAGACACCGCAGCCCAGATTGGCCGTTGGCAGGACACCATCGAAACCACCGAAGACCGCCCCCTGCTCAATCAGGCCCAGCAGCAGGCCCAGGTGGGCGATCTAGCGGGGGCGATCGCCACGGCCCGGCAGATCGCGTCGGGCAGGGCCCTCTACGATGAAGCCCAGCAAGATATCAAACAGTGGCGCGACAGCCTGCAGCGGGCTGAAGACGGCCCGGTGTTGGCTCAGGCTCGTCAACTCGCCGCCCAGGGTCGCCTGGGTGAGGCGGTGGCCGTGGCCTCGCGCATTGGGTCAGGGCGCGCCCTATCCGGTGAGGCCCAGACCAGTATTCAGGGCTGGCGCAGTCAACTCCAGGGTCAGCAGCAGCTCCAGGCCGCCTACCAGACGGCCCAAGTCGGCACCGTGAGTGCCCTGGCTGAAGCCGTGCGCTTGGCCCAGCAAGTGCCCGAGAGCAGTGCCCAGCGGGCCGAGGCGACCCAGGCTCTGACCCGCTGGAGCTGGGATATTCTGCGCTTAGCTGAAACCGAATCTGCGGTCAACCTCAACCGCGCCATTGAGATCGCCGAGGCGGTACCGGCTCAAACCGAGGCCTATGCCCAGGCCCAGCTCAATCTGCGAGAATGGCGGTCTAGGATGCCTTCCTCGGGTGCCTTCAACTAGCCCTAGGGTACTGGCCCAAAGCCGCCGCCGCCGGGGGTCGTGATTTGAATGCGATCGCCCAGTTCCATATAGCGCATCGGTCACCGCTAGCGGCCCACTGTGGCGGTAGCAGGTCGGCCTCGGATAGGCCCCGCTGACTCTGGCCCTCTTCTTCAGCATCGAGAGACCGTAAGACCTCGCCCTGGGCGCTCATCCGCTCATTGACTTCCAGCACCTGCTCCTAGTACCCAAAGGCTGAAGAAGGTGCCGCCGCGATCGATCCAAAACTGCCAACGCGGGTTGAGCAAAGGCGATGGGGTCATGGTGCAGAAGAATGAGAAACTTGAGTCGGGCTCAAGCCCTATTGTGAACTACCGCTAAACCCCATGGCCGAATGGTTGTCATGGGGCTGTTGTGAATGCCAGACTCAATAGCATTGGCGCTTTAATCCTTGCTATCTAAACCCTAATTTTTATGGATACTCAATCTAAGATCTACGTAGCAGGCTCGCGGGGCCTGGTCGGCAGCGCTCTGGTCAGAACGCTCAAAGCCCAGGGCTATGAAAATTTGCTATTGCGCTCTAGCGCAGATCTAGACCTGCGGAATCAGGCGGCAGTCGAGCACTTTTTCGCCACCGAAAAGCCTGACTACGTCTTTCTCTCGGCGGCTAAAGTAGGGGGCATCCAGGCCAACAACACCTATCGGGCCGAGTTTCTTTACGACAACTTGATGATTGAGGCCAATATTATCCACAGTGCCTATCGTCACGGGGTCAAGAAGCTGCTGTTCTTGGGGTCATCGTGTATTTACCCCAAGCTCTGCCCCCAGCCCATGAAAGAAGAGTATCTGCTAACGGGCTTGTTAGAGTCCACCAACGAGCCCTACGCGATCGCTAAAATTGCCGGCCTCAAGCTCTGCGAAAACTACTGCCGTCAATACGGGGTCAACTTCATCTCAGCGATGCCCACCAACCTGTATGGCCTCAACGACAACTTTGACCTGGCCAACTCCCATGTGCTGCCCGCGCTGATGCGCAAGTTTCATGAGGCCAAGGTTAACGGCGACCCCACTGTCACCGTGTGGGGCACCGGCACCCCCCTACGGGAGTTTTTGTACGTCGATGACCTCGCCGACGCCCTGGTGTTTTTAATGAACACCTACTCTGATGTGGAGTTTGTCAACATCGGCACTGGCCAAGAAGTATCGATCAAAGAACTCGCCCTGACGATGAAAGCCGTCGTGGGCTACGAGGGCGAACTGGTGTTTGATCCGACAAAGCCCGATGGCACGCCTCGCAAGCTGTTGGATGTCTCACGGCTGAACGCGGCGGGGTGGCAGGCTCAAACTGACCTCAAGTCGGGCATTGAGCAAACCTATGGCTGGTTTTTGCAGAGCTACGACCACCTCCGGGGGCGAGAAGCCGCCTAGGCGGGGGTACACTTACCGCTGCGAATTAGGCCCACGCGACGGGCAATGGCCTCCTCTTGAGACGCATAGGGGCCCCAGATGGGGCGTTTATCTTGCAGCTGCTCTCGGCTGACGTTTTCAGCAGAGAGCACGGCGCAGGTGCCGGGCTCCTCCTGTACGATATACCAGCCTTCATTTCGCTCTGCCATGGCTACGCTCCTCAACCGCTTGCGGTGCTAACCATTAAACTCCGTTTTGCCGCAAGTTAGTGGCCTAGCCTCTATATTGGCAGGCGAGGTTCTCAATTTAATCTCAGCAACCTATCAGGGCGAAGCCTCCTGCGCCCTAACAAATGAGGTGAGCAAACAGGCTTGGGGGTTAGTAACAAAAGCGATTGCCGCTGTTGGCCGTGGTATGGCCTTTGCCTTTGCGGAGGGCACCGATCATAGTCGAAACCACTACACAACGGTGGGTCGTTTTTCCTCCTGCCATGGCCACGGTGACGGTGCCCAGCCGGGCTTTGACGTTACCGTGCATATCAAACCTAACGTAATAAATGCCGCCGGATGCCAGCAGGGTGTTGTCGATATCGGCCAAGACAACTCCATCGACTAGGGGTTGCCAGGTTGTCACCTGACTCGCCAGAGTGGTTTCAGGATGGCTAGCCCACTCGATGTAGCCATCGCGTTCTCGCAGGCTAAAGCGGCGCTCTTGGTGCTGCTGCATCGCCTCGGCTTGGGTCGCGCGCATGGCCAGATACACCCTGTCTTGGGTGGCGTTGATTTTGCGCTGCTGCCAAAATCCTAAGAAAGAGGGGGCTGCGATCGCCGCCAGCAGGCCGATGATAACAACTACAATCAAACCTTCAATCAGCGTAAACCCTGCCGATGGGGTCTGCCCGTCAGTCGGCCTGGTTAGCCGTTGGGAATATGGGGTCATGGTAAAAATGCAGAGCCAGATAACCCTAATTTGCCCAGGAATGTGGCCCTGTGAACCCATGACACTAATGCTTTCAGCCAATGGGCGCAGGGGCTTGACGATGGCGCAACCGCAGGCAAATTCTGCCGAGTAAGCATCGTGCCATGGCCTAAATGCAGCAAAGTCGGTAAGCTGACAGAGATGTTGCGATCGCCCCATCAAGGTGGGCCGTTTCTGCTGCCGTTAGCGACCTAGCCCAGCAGGCGCTGCTAACCGCAACTCAGCCAAATTTGCCGACCTTAGCTGCCTCAAGGAGACATCATTCGTGGATGTAAATGCTGCCGTTGCCCTGGATCCAGGCCAACCCCTCGCGGTTGAGACCGTTCAGCTAGAAGGCCCCCGCGAGGGCGAGGTGTTAGTCGAGATCAAAGCCACCGGTATCTGCCACACCGATGCCTATACCCTCTCTGGCAAAGATCCCGAAGGGCTGTTCCCGGCGGTGCTGGGCCACGAAGGCGCTGGGGTAGTGGCCGAGATCGGCCCTGGGGTGACCAGCCTCCAGCCCGGCGATCACGTGATTCCGCTGTATGTGCCCGAGTGCCGCCAGTGCGAATATTGTCTGAGTTTCAAGACCAATCTGTGTCAGGCCATTCGCCTCACCCAGGGGCGCGGCCTGATGCCCGACGGTAGCAGCCGCTTTTCTCTCCGTGGTGAACCGCTGTTTCACTACATGGGCACCTCCACCTTCTCTAACTACACCGTGGTGCCCGAGATCGCCCTGGCTAAAATTCGCCCCGATGCCCCCTTTGAGAAGGTCTGCTACATCGGCTGCGGCGTCACCACTGGCCTGGGCGCGGTGATCAACACCGCCAAGGTTGAGCCAGGGGCCAATGTCGTCATCTTCGGCCTCGGGGGCATTGGCCTCAACGTGATTCAGGGCTGCCGCCTGGTGGGGGCGAACAAAATCATCGGCGTTGATATCAATCCCAGCAAGCAAGCGCTGGCCGAAAAGTTTGGCATGACCCACTTCGTCAACCCCCAGGAGGTTGAGGGTGACCTGGTGCCCTACCTGGTAGACCTGACCGGCGGGGGGGCCGACTACAGCTTTGAATGCGTGGGCAATGTCAATCTGATGCGCCAAGCCCTCGAATGCTGCCACAAGGGTTGGGGGGTAAGCGTCATCGTCGGGGTGGCCGCCGCTGGGCAAGAAATTAGCACGCGACCCTTTCAGTTGGTGACGGGGCGACAGTGGAAGGGAACCGCCTTTGGCGGGGCCAGGGGTCGCACCGATGTGCCTAAAATTGTCGATTGGTATATGGATGGCAAGATCAACATTGACGATCTGATCACCCACGTTATGCCCCTAGCGCAGATCAACACCGCTTTTGACCTCATGCATAGCGGTGAGAGCATTCGCAGTGTGGTGACCTTTTAAGCTCCCTATATTCCCAGGTCTGGGAATAGGGAGGCAGCCTAGGCGCTGCGATCGCCCAGCCTTGATTTAGCCCTACTGGCCCTCATGCGATGACTTCTCTGACTCTGCACAAACAGCACGCCTGCTGTGGTGGCACAGTAAGGTATTACAGCCATCCGTCGCAGACCTGCCACTGCGATATGCGGTTGGCGGTGTTTGTACCGCCCCAGGCCGAGGCCGGCCCGGTGCCGGTGCTGTTTTATCTCTCGGGGCTAACCTGCACCGAAGACAATTTTACCAGCAAGGCCGGGGCTCAGCGCTATGCCGCTGACCACGGGCTGATGCTGGTCGCCCCTGACACCAGCCCCCGGGGAGATCAGGTGCCCGACGATGCCGCCGCCTGGGACTTTGGCACCGGGGCCGGGTTCTATGTCGATGCCACAGCATCCCCCTGGAGCAGTCACTACCATATGTATAGCTACGTGGTAGACGAGCTGCCCACACTGATCGCCCAGGAGTTTGCGGTGCACCGCGATCGCATGGGTATCTTTGGCCACTCCATGGGAGGGCACGGGGCCCTGGTCTGCGGGTTGCGCAATCCAGATCGGTTTAAGTCCATTTCAGCCTTTGCGCCCATTGCCGCCCCATCCCAATGCCCCTGGGGGCAAAAGGCCTTCTCGGGCTACTTGGGCACGAATACCGACAGCTGGCAAGCCTACGACGCCACCGAGTTGGTACAGGCTTATCCCCAACCCGATCGGCTAATTTTGATTGACCAGGGTACCGCCGACCCCTTCTTAGACCAACACCAGCTATTGCCCGAGGTCTTTGCCGCCGCCTGTGAAAAAGTCGGGCAGCCTGTAAATCTACGCATGCAGCCGGGGTACGATCACAGTTACTTTTTTATGGCCTCCTTTATGGCCGACCACCTGCGCCACCATGCCGATGTGTTAACAAAGGGCTAGGCTGGGAGCGCTGGCCGAGCTACCGTAGCTACCGACTGTGAAATTAGGAGATTCTGATGGTGAGATATTGTGTTGCCGCTCTACTGATGGTTTTGGTCTGGTTGACTCCCGGTGTAGCCTGGGCTAACCCCGCACCAGTGCTGGCTCAAACCCCTACCGCTGACTCGGCCCAGGCAACGTTTACTGACGATGACATCAGCACCTTTGCCAAGGCCTACCAGGAGGTGCAAATGCTGCGTATGCAGGCCGAACAAGAGATGGCGAAGGCCATCGAAGCTGAAGGGCTGACCATCGAGCGGTTTAATGCGATCGCCGAAACCCAGATCGATAACAGCGCCGAAGGCCCCAAAGATATAGCTAAGATAGCCGCTCGGGCCAAAATCTCCAAAAAAGAGACCAAGCAGTTTGATGCCTCCGTCGAGCGGATTATCGCCATCCGCCAGAGCACCGAAGGCGACATGGAAAAGGCCATTGACGCGGTCGGACTGTCGGTGGATACCTTCAACAACATTTTGGATCAGTCGGCTGACGACACCGACTTACAGCGCAAAATCAGCGACGAGATTGTGAAGCAGACTAATGCCAATGCCGAGGCTGACTCCTAACGGCCCATCGATAACTGAGGAAGTTTTCGGGCCAGAAAATACCCCTAGCTAGGGGTACAGCGCCTACGCCCTGAGATAAATCCCAAATATTGGGTATTTTTGTGGCAAAAAAATTCCTTACTTGACTGCCTTATACCAAATCCGAACCGCATATCCCCGATTCCATAAAGGCCAACCTGTAGGGGCGTTGGCGTAGCCATGCTCGCAGCATATGGCATTCGCCCTGGAGGAATCGGGGGTAACCAAACAGGATTTAGTATGTAGGAGTAGTTATCTCAGTTTTTATGAGGTTATGTAAACCCGGCCCCGGCCTCTAGGGCAATGAAGGCACAATGGGCCACAAGAGTCGATTTGTGCCTATCTTTTTGGGATTTTTGCGATGGTGCCATTTTTCAAGACTGCTCCAGCAGCAGCCGATACAGAAACGAAAATCCTAAAAGCGGCCCTAAAACTGTTTGCCCAACGGGGCTACGGCGGTACAACCACCCGCGACCTGGCCCAGGCGGCGGGAGTTGCCGAGGGCACGTTGTTTCGCCATTTTGAGAATAAGAAAGCCATCTTGGTAGCGGTGGCCAGCCAGGGCTGGGTCGAGATTCTCACCGATCTGCTGACCGAGTTGAGCGAGATGGCCAGCTATAAGGCCATTGGTCAGGTGATGCAGCGGCGGATGCTCAACCTGCAAAAAAACTCGGCCCTGATGCGGGTCTGCTTTATGGAGGCCCAGTTTCACCCTGAGCTGCGGGAGCAGATTCAAACCGAAGTGATCGGCAAAATGATCGATGTTGCCGAGGCTTTCTTCCAAACGGCAATGGATCGGGGGGTCTATCGCCCGATGAATGCGCGCATGGTAGCGCGCGTGTTTTTGGGCATGTTTACCGTGGCGGGCTTTAGCCAAGACACCCTCGGTGACGAAGCCGCCTCACCCCAATCGATGAAAGACTTGGCCGAGTGCCTCACCGACATTTTTTTGAATGGGGTGCTGGCTTAAGCCTTGAGGCTGATAGCTCTGCCGATTGCCATTCCGTTGCTGCGCTAGCGGGATGGTAATCGGCGGATAATCTACATGCCCATGATGCAGTAGCCCGAGTCAACGTAGATGATTTGGCCAGTAATGCCCGTCGAGAGGTCGCTGCACAAGAAAGCAGCGGTGTTGCCGACTTCGGTTTGGGTGACGGTGCGGCGCAGGGGAGCGGTATCTTCGACGTGGTGAATCATGTCGAGAATGCCGCCGACCGCCGAGGAGGCCAGGGTGCGAATGGGGCCAGCGGAAATGCCGTTGACGCGAATGTTGTTGGGGCCAAGCTCTGAGGCCAGATAGCGCACATTCATTTCGAGGGCGGCCTTGGCAATGCCCATGACGTTGTAGTTGGGAATCACCTGTACCCCCCCTAAGTAGGTCAGGGTGACAATGCTGCCGCCGTCGGTCATCAAGGGTTTGGCACCCCGAGCCAGGGTCACCAAGGAGTAGGCGCTGACATCCAGCGCCAGCTGAAACCCGTCTTTAGAGGTGGCACTGAAATCGCCCGTCAGATCGTCTCGCTTAGCAAAGGCCAGGCAGTGGATGAGAATATCGAGCTTGCCCCACTGGTCTTGAATGGTGCTGAACACATCCTGAACCTGGGCCTCATCTTGCACGTTGCAGGGTAAAAATAGACTGGGGTTGAGGGGGGCTACGAGGTCTTTGACCTTGCTCTCCATCTTGCCTTTTTCGTCGGGCAGATAGGTGATGCCCAGGTTGGCTCCGGCCTGGTGTAGCTGCTGGGCAATGCCCCAGGCGATCGATCGGTTGTTGGCAATGCCCGTTACCAGGGCGGTTTTCCCAGTCAGATCTAGCATGGCTCTCGGTAGTGATGCGCATTTAGGAGTCTACGGGAATTTGTGACCGGTGAATAGGGGATAGCCCGATAGAATGGATAGGCTCAGACATGCAGGGTTCTACCCATGGAAGTCATCCCCGCTATTGATTTGATTGAGGGTCGTTGTGTACGGCTGTATCAGGGCGACTACGCCCAGACTGAGGTGTTTAACGACAACCCGGTGGCGGTGGCGCGTCAGTGGGTCGATCAGGGGGCGACTCGGTTACACCTGGTGGATCTCGATGGGGCCAAGTCGGGTAAACCCGAGAATTGGCAAGCCATTGAGGCGATCGTGCGGGCGGTGGAGGTGCCGGTGGAGGTGGGGGGCGGGCTGCGCGATCGCGCCCGGGTAACCGACCTTTTTGCCCTGGGCGTGCGCTACGCCATTCTCGGCACCGCAGCGGTGGATAACCCCGATCTGGTCAGCGACCTCAGTGGTGAATTTCCGGGACAGATCCTAGTTGGCATTGATGCCCGCGATGGCAAAGTGGCTACTCGGGGCTGGCTCGAGACCTCGGCAGTCGATGCGATCGCCCTGGCTCAACAGATGGCCCAGCGGGGAGCAGCGGCGGTGATCTATACCGATATCCAGCGCGATGGCACCTTGCAGGGACCCAACATACCGGCGATGCGAGCCATGGCTGAGGCCGTGCCGATACCGGTCATTGCCTCAGGCGGGGTCGGGGCTCTGCGCGACTTGCTCAGCCTGCTAGCGCTGGAAGCACGGGGCGTAACCGGCGTGATCGTCGGCCGTGCCCTTTACACTGGCGATGTCAGCCTCAAGGAAGCAATCCGGGCTGTCGGCAACGGTCGCTGGCAGGATGTTCCCCCCACTATGGGTGACTCTGCATTTGCCTGAGCACAAAAGCAGGCTAGTCACGGCATATCTTCGCGTTCTATTTGCCTTCTAGGCATTGGCGTTCCAGCCTGGATCAGCTAGCCCGATAAGGTTCTAAGTTGGTAATGATTTCGCCTACTTGCATGGTGAGAGCCTGAAGCTACCCTCAACCCCAATTGCCCGCCGATCGAGGGCATCTATCACCATCTAGACCTGGGTGAGTGCTGCTTTGCCTTTTGGTTTGGGCGTCGGGGCGATTGTAGCCGAAGCGCGATTAATGCCCGGCAGCAAACTCTCCACTAAAGAGTGGCTTTCTTCAAGCAGATAATTTAAGAAGGTCTGAGCCACCACCGATAGTTGCTTGCCCGCCAGGCTAGCCACATACCAGCGGCGATCGATGGGGAAGTGATCGACATCGAGAATGGCAAACTCGCCGCTGGTGCCTTCAGAGATGATGGTGTGCAGCGACAGCACCGAGATGCCCAGACCGCCAGCGATCGCCTGCTTGATCGCCTCGTTGCTGCCCAGTTCTAGCCGCACCTTGACATCTACATCGTGCTCGGCAAACAGCTTTTGCACCGCGTGGCGAGTGCCAGACCCAGGCTCGCGCATAATAAACTGCTCGCCATTGAGGGCCTGAATCGGCGATCGAGGCTTGCCCACCAGCGGGTGATCTTGGGGGGCCAGTACCACCAGCGGGTTTTCGAGAAACGGATAGATCTTCAGGTCGGGCTGTTCAGGCGGGGTGCTAATGATGTAAAGGTCATCGTCGTTGCTGGCCATGCGCTCTTGAATCTGCTGGTGGTTGGTGACCTTCAGCGAAATATCAATGCCGGGAAAGCGTTGACAAAATGGCCCTAGCAGCCGAGGTACAAAGTACTTAGCGGTGGTGATGACAGCCAAACGCAGCTGGCCCTGTTTTAGCCCTTTGAGGTCAGATACAGCCATCTCAAACTGGTCGAGGCCGTCAAAAATTTCCTGACAGGTCTCGAGCAGCTTTTGCCCGGCTTGGGTCAGGTAGAGGCGCTTACCGATCTGTTCAAACAGGGGTAACCCTACCGACTTGGTGAGTTGTTTGACCTGAATTGATACAGTGGGTTGAGTGAGGTAGAGTTCTTCGGCGGCGCGGGTAAAACTGCCGTGGCGGGCGGTTGCTTCAAACACCTTGAGTTGGTGTAGCGTGGCATGAATCAACGGGTAACCTCCCTTTTTTCCAATGGAACTCAGCACAATTATAGATTAGATTCTATTAAATCGGCGTGAATTGCCACGCTTTTCTATGGATCTCCTGGTCTGATACCAAACGTCCATGCCGCTGGCGCGGCACCCCAACGATGAAAATCTATTTTTAGAGCAAATCCGAATTCAATCACCCCCTATTCAAAACCGGTATGGTGTTTCTAGCCGCCCGTTTTGAGGGTGTCAATTTTGCGAGTAAACAGATCAGAGAAAATGCTGATGACGCGGCGGGGTCGAGTTTTGATATTGGCACTGAGTGACATGCCTGACTGGAGCTGCACCGGCTGCCCTTCGATGGCGATCGCCTGGTCATCGAGGGTGATCTCAGCTGGAAACCGATAGTTGGGGTCGATCTGGTCGGGGGGCAGCGCATCGGAGCCAATCTGGGTGAGGATGCCTTTGACATCGCCAAACTCACTGTAGGGAAACGAGTCAATACGCACATCCACAGCCATGCCTTCGCGCACAAAGCCAATATCGCGATTGGTGATAAACACCCGCGCTACGAGCGCATCGGTGGGCACAATCTCCAAAATCGGCTCGGTGGAGTTGGCTACATAGCCTGCTTGGTTAGCCTTCAGGTTAAACACCGTGCCACCTACCGGAGCACGTAGCTCTTGGTACGACAGAGTTTGCTGGAGTTGCGCAATCTGGCTGTCTAGCTCCTCTAGACGTTTGTCGTTTTCGAGCATGGTTTTGGTGAGCTGGCTATCGATAGTCGCAATCTGGTTGTCATTGGTGGCAATGCGCTGCTGTAGCTCATCCTGGGAGGCAATGGAGGTATTGCGAAACTGCTCTTGGGCCTGGGCAATTTGGAGGTCGAGCCGCTGTTCTTCTTCGATCAGACGGTTGACCTCGGTCTGGCGATTGTTGACCTCCTGCTCCTGCTGGAGGTACTGAATTTCGCCAATGCCCCCGGCTTCAAACAGTGGTTTAATGCGATTCAGAATATCTCGATTGACCCGCAGGGCATCGCGGGCATTGGTCAGCTGGGCCTGAGTTTGAGTTAGCTGGCGGCGCAGTTGATCGACCTCTAGATTAGCGATGCTGAGCCGTGAGTCGAGTTCGGCGGTAGCGGCCCGCAGGCGATCGCGCTGGGCCGCAGGCAGGCTAGAGCCGGTTGTATCCCCCGCTAACTGTGCTCGATAGAGGGCGTTTTCGGCCACCAGAGCCGCCCGATTACTGGTCAACTGAATTAACCCAGGGTCAATATCCACAGGGGCGGCGATCTCGGTTTGATCGGCCAGCTGCGCTTGGTAATAGGCGTTTTCTTGCTGTAGTTTGGTGCGAATAGCCTGCTGAGAGTTGAGCTGAGCCTGGGTGGTTTCGGGATCAAACCGCAGCAGCGGGTCACCAGCCTCCACAGTTTGTCCCTCGACCACCAACACCTGCTCTACCACACCGCCTACGGGAGCCTGCACCGGCTGCACCATACCCTTGGGCTCTAGCTTGCCCTGGGCCGGTATCGCCTCCTCAAACTTGGCCAGGCAGGCCCAGCCGATGGTGAACGTAGTCACCCCCAATAACGTCCACACTACCGCCCGTGACCATCGGGGCGACTGGCGCAAAATTACCGGCTTGTCGAACTGAGCCTGCTGGCGCGAGGGCTGGTTAGCCAGCACCGCATCGCCATTTTGCTCAGAGCTGGAATGGGGGGATGTGCCGTTGATGGGAACCATGGGATGAGTCGGTGAGGGGATGAGGATAGTGAGGGAGATGAGGAAAACGGTAGGCTGGGTTAGGCCGTAGAAGGAACCGAATACATTGCATAAATTGCCTCCCTAAACGCCGCTGAGTTGTTGCTGGTAAAGGGTGAAATAGCGCCCCTGAAGTTCCATCAGCTCGGCGTGGGTACCCAACTCTACGGCCGAACCCTGTTCCATCACCAAGATCTGGTCGGCCTGCTGAATGGTGTTGAGCCGGTGGGTAATGAAGAATACTGTGCGACCCTCGGCCCAGGCTTTGAGATTCATCGATACCTGGTGCTCGGTGTCGTAGTCGAGGGCGCTGGTAGCCTCGTCCAGAATCAACAGACGCGGATTTTGCAGAATCGTGCGGGCGATCGCAATCCGTTGCCGCTGCCCTCCCGAGAGGGTCGAGCCGCGCTCGCCCACGCGGGTGTTGTAGCCCAGGGGCAAATCCATAATAAAGTCGTGGCAGCAGGCGGTTTTAGCGGCCTCGATAATGACGCTGGCCTCGGCGTCGGGGTTAGTGAGCGAAATATTCTCCTGAATCGTGCCCTCAAACAACAGACTATCCTGGGGCACGATGCCGATCTGCCGCCGCAGGGAATGCAGATCGACCTTACTAATGTCGTAGTGATCGATCAAAATGCGGCCCGACTCCAGCTCGTAGAGACGCGGCAGCATCTTCATCAGGGTGCTCTTGCCCGAACCACTCTGGCCGACCACGCCGATAAAAATGCCGGCCGGGAATTCTAGGTTGACGTTGGCCAGTTGCAGCGGCCCCGAGGGGGCGAAGCGAAAGGCGACATTCTCGAAGGTGACCTGTCCGGTAATCTCCGGCATGGGGATCTGGTTGGCCTCATCGGCATCGGTCTCCTGGGGGTGGTCGATGATGTCTGACAGCCGCTCCAGCGACAGCGCCGTTTCCTGAAAGTTTTGCCATAGCTGGGCCAGGCGCAAAATTGGCGCGGTCACGTAGCCTGAAATAATCCGAAAGGCAATTAACTGGCCCAGGGTGAGCTGCCCTTGCAGCACCAGGTAGGCCCCCACCCAAAGCACCAGCAGGGCCGAGAGTTTATTCAAAAAGTTGCTGGCCGAGTTGGCGGTGGTGGAAGTCAGCACGGTGTTAAACCCGGCGCTGACGTACTGGGCGTAGCGCTCCTGCCACTGCCAGCGGGTGCGCAGTTCGATATTCTGCGCCTTTACGGTTTGAATGCCCGACAGCGACTCGACCAGCAGCGACTGGGTAGAGGCATTGCGTTCGGCCTTGATCCGCAGCTGCTTGCGCACAATTGGGGCGGCCAGCATGGTCACCAACACAAACAGCGGAATCGTAGCCAGGGCCACCAGGGTCAGTAGCCAGCTGTAGATGAACATCACTACGATGTACACCACCGAAAACACCGCGTCGAGTACTACCGTTAGTGCCGTGCCGGTGAGAAACTGGCGAATGTTCTCCAGCTCATTGATGCGGCTGGAGAGTTCGCCCACGGGGCGTTTGTCGAAGTAGCGCAGGGGCAGGCGAAACAGGTGGTCAATAATCTCTGACCCCAGGGCCATGTCGATGCGGTTGGTGGTATCGACAAACAGGTAGGTGCGCAAACTGGTGAGCACGGCCTCAAAAATGGCCACGATCACCAAAAAAATGCCCAGCACTTGCAGCGTATCGACGCTGTTTTGCACAATCACCCGGTCAATGATGATCTGCACCATCAGCGGGTTGGCCAGACCAAACAGCTGCACAAAAAATGAGGCAATGAAGACTTCAATCAGTACCCAGCGATACTTTTGAATCGAGGGCCAAAACCATTGCAGGCCAAACTTCTGCTGAGGGGTTTCGCGAGTGGGCTCCAACAAAAGAACTTCACCGCTGTCGCCCCAGGCCTCGGCAAAGCTCTCGGGGGTACGGCGAATCAGGCCTACCTCAGGATCGCCTAAAATATAGGTACTTTCACTGGTTTCGTAGGCCACCGCAAAGCTTTCTTGCCAGCGAATCAGGCAGGGCATATTAAGGCGACTAAAGGCTCCCACGGGCACGCGCACGAGCTGGGTCTTGAGGCCCATCATTTCGCTCACCGAGCCGCAGATGGGCAGCGATAGCTGGCCCATGCGCTCATGCTGGTTGGCCAAGATGCGGCGAATCACATCCCTGCGAAAGGGCATAGAAAAGTGCTGGCTGAGCATGTCGAAGCAGGCCAGTGCCCCATCCACCTCACCGCGCCCCCGGGCAAAGGGATAGCTGGGCATGGGAGCCCGCTTTGAATTGGCGGACTCTGGTGGGCGTGGGGCTAGGTTGGCCTCGGTAGCGTAGGGAATGTTATTGACATCCAGTACCTCGACCGGACGCGCCACCGCCTCAGGTTCTGAAACTGGCTCGGGCAGAGCTTCGGCCAGCACCGCTGGGGTCATGCCCAGTACCCGCGCCCCCTGGGGGCTGAGCACCTCGACGGGCCGGTCGAGCGCCAGCGTTGAGCCAATGGGGACATTAAGCACAGTGCCACCACTGAGCACCCAGGTGAGATCGGGGTTCAAGTGTTCGAGGGGGCTAGGGCCGCTGGGCAGCGTGACGATCGCCGATTCGTCACAGACTGTTTGGGCCTTGGCCTTGAGATCGCCAAAGTCGAGGGCGTGGGCCTTGACGTGTTCGGCCACCAGGTCAAAGGCTTCGATCGCATAGACGCGATCGCGCACCGCCCGCCCAAACTCGGGATACTCATTGAGTAAATTCAAAAATGTGTACGACGGCAGCGTCAGGGCCAGGACTTCAACCGAGGCAATCACGGTTTCGCAGGGCACCCCCCGGATCAGGCTAATGACCCCCAGCATTGCGCCCCGGCCAAACCGCCCCAGCGTCACGGGCTGCTGGGTGCGGGGGTCGTAGCCCAGCAGCCGAGCCTGACCCTCTAAAATCACCACCACCTGCTGGGTCAGGATTTCTCGCCGCAGCAGCGGCTGACCCACCCGATACCGCAGGGGCTGAGCCGTTTGCAGCAGCAGCTGCCGGGCTGAGTCGGGGAGCTGGTCAAAGGGCTCTAGGCTTTGAAAGGTTTGCTGAAGCGAAAGCGATGTTTGGGTCATGGGCCAGACTGAAAAACGCACGGCGGATAGCTGACAAGCTGCTGAGAAAAATGCAGCAGCAGCCTTAATTACCCGGTCTAGTAGATACGTTTGGCGGCGGTCTATGGATGCATAAGAGATGCATCGAGATCGACACACAACGTAATTTTAGGTTTAGTACCATTAGCTACCTACCCCATGCTAGGCCGTCGGGCGTCACCGCTAAGATAACCCCAGGTTAACGTTGTCAGCAGGTTCTATAATCTCATCTCCATAAATGTCTCCATTAGATAACGTCTCCATAAATCGGCACCGCCCCAGCTTAGCCGTACCTTGTGCCACTTTTGCCCCCGCCGCCTGCCATAGCCCTTCGTCATCCAGCGCTGGTAGCGTCATAGATAGGTAATTCTTAGATCAACTTGACTGCCGCTATGCCTCCGTTGACTCCTCAGCTTGCGATACCCCGCTGGTTTCAGGCTAGTACTCTGGCCCTGGGCCTGAGCCTGATCGCCGGGTGCGACAACTACCCCGCCACGGGCAATACCGTTACCACTGGCACCTACGAAGCGACCGCCACCGTTACCCAAACCTGGCGGGCGGAGTATGCCCGCAGCTTTGACCGCCGCCAGACCATCCACATGGAAACCTTTGACTCAAACTCGCTGGTCAACCGCAATGGCATTCGCCCTGAAGGTGCCGCCACCGGCCCCGACGACAACGGGCTCTACTGGCCCCCGTTGCCCCCTCGCCCTACCGCCGACGAGCTAGAGGCCCGCAAGCGCGAACCCATTGAGCAGCGCACCGACCCCGCCCTACTCAGAGATGTCGAGTACGCCATCACTTTCGACTATGACGGCCAGCGCCGCACGTTGCCCACCACCCGCACTGTCTACCGCGAAGCTTCCCAGGCCTTTGCCGATCAGCAGGCCCTGGAGGTCACCTTTGGCCCCGGCGAGCAAAGCATTGGGGCAGCGCGGCGGATTGCTAATTTTGATCGATAGGATGGCCCTATACCCCAGCGCCCCGGTAAATGCGCGCCGCCTGCTCCGGGCTAAGGCGGCTGGCCCCCGGCCAGTGGGGCTGCATCGGCTCAGAAAACTTTTTAGAAAACCCTGGTAAGGCCACCGATGGAGCCCCAGCACCAGACTGCGCTCTATCGTTCAACGCTTGGGATAGTCCACCGGGCTTGAGCACCTTAGAGGCTCCCCCGTCGGCGTGAATTTTGCTGTGGGGCGGCACGAACGACTTAGACTCGTCGTCATAGGCCAACAGCTGAGCGGTTTCGAGCTGGTAGATCCAGCCGTGAATGTCAACGGTGCCCGCATGCAGCTTCGATCGCACGGAGGGGTAGGTTTGCAGGTTATCGATCTGGGTGAGCACGTTCTGAGCGACCAGCAGGTCGAGCTTATCTTTCTTCTCGAGCTGGCTGTAGTGGTCCTCGACCAGCTTGCGGGTGGCCTCGGTGTGGTGTAGCCAGTGGTAGACCAGGGGCATTTTGTCTTCTAGCTCACCCAGCTGCAACAGCCCTTTCATGGCCCCGCACTGGGTATGGCCGCAGACAATCACCTGGCCAATATCCAGCGCCTCCATGGCGTACTCAATGGTGGCCCCTTCGCCGCCGTTGGTGGCCTCGTAGGGGGGAATGATATTGCCCGCATTGCGAATGACAAACAGGTCGCCAATCTCGGACTGAGTGATGATGGTAGGGTCAACCCGCGAGTCAGAGCAGCCGATAAAGAGTACCCGAGGGCTTTGCCCCTTGGCCAGCTGCTTGATCAGTTCCTGGCGGTCGGGAATGTAGTTTTCCTGAAAGTCACGCAGGCCACGCAGCAGCTTTTCCATGGGGTAACCCAACCAGTAGAACGAACCAGGAACAGACCACTGCCTGCTCCCGCCTCTACTGTTATCCCATATCTAAGGCAATGACACCGCAAAGATTTACTGATCGGAGCAATTACCGTTGCTTGTGAGGGGTGTGACAGCGTAGGCTCAGCCTCAAACTGGCCCCAATGCCTTACCACATTCCACTTTCGGCGTAATAATAGGCATAACGCTACGACCTAGGGCAATGCGGAATCCTTTTTGGCGGCTCAAGTCGCTACCTTGGGCAATTTTGCTTCAGGTGGCGCTGTTGGCGGTGGCGATCGCCACCGCCGCCGACCTACTCTTAACCCAGGGCTTAGCGCTGCTGATAGCCAACGTGGGTAGTGGCCTGTTGCCCCTAGTGCAACTGCTGTTTATGGCCCTACCCATTGCCGCTGGGTTCGCCGTTGGAGCACTGGCGCTAACCATCTTAGAACGCTGGTTTACCACTGTTTACCTCGACACCGGAGTGCTCTGGGCCCTAGTGCCCTGTCTGGCGTTGGTGCTGTTTGCTAAGGGGTTTTTACCGATTCCAACAGGAGTCTTAACCCTGTCTTACCCGCTGGTTGTGGGTGTGCTGTTGGGCATTTTTGTGGTGGGCAAACGCCACTGGCGACGCTGGTAACCGCAAAATCAGCCGGGGCAGGTTAGACAACTCCAGTTAATAGATTTACTGAGTAATAACACAGGTCATGAAACGTATTTTAAATAGTCTTCTGGTCGTTGGTGTCTTAGCTTTGGGGCTGCCTGCCCTAGCCGAAACCTCGCGGCTTGACATTGATGTCGATACCGAGGCATTTACTGACCAGACGATTGAGCAGGGACCGATTCGGGTTGTCGCCAGCTATGCCCCCCTCGACTACCAGGCTGACGATGGCGGTAACAACCTCACCCTAGAGCTTTACTACAACGACGACCTCAAGCTCTTGGCCACCGACACGGCTGCCATGTTTGCAGGCATTGAGCTAGTCGATCTCGATGGCAACGGCATGCCCGAGGTTGTGGTCGAAACCTTTACCGGCGGAGCCCACTGCTGCCTGGCGACAACAACCTACACCTGGCAAGACCAGCAGTTTAACCCCATCTACTTTGGCTATCTCGACGGCGGCGGCGGTGAGTTCAAAGACCTCAACGGTGACGGGCTGATGGAGTTTGTCACCCTCGACAATGCCTTTTTCTATAGCTTTAGCTCCTATGCTGGGTCGTACCCGCCCAGCGTCATTCTCACCTACGAAAATGGCGAGTACCGCGACACGACGTCCGAGTTCACCAACTATTTGCAAGACATCGCCTCTGGCATGCGCTTCACAATAGAAGACCCAGAGTTTGCTGGCCGCGGCGACAACAATGGCGTGCTAGCGGGCTACGTAGCCCAGAAAGTTCGCCTGGGGGAGTACCGGGAGGCCTGGCAATATATGCTGGCCCACTACGATCGCACCGACGACTGGGGCTTGCAAACCTACAGCGATGAGGGTGAAATATCTGAGGCCTACCCCGACTTCCCGACTGCGCTCTATGGGTTTCTTAAGGAACTGGGCTATCTCGACGCCAACGGTAGGCCCCAGCCCCAGGTTGACCGCTCTCCGGTAGTAGAAGCACGAGAATCTTTTTAATTTTTCTAATCGAGTGCTCGTAGACTGCCTCTATAGCCAGGCGAAGTCGAGGGAGAGACCTACACCTGTGGCGTCCTCACCCTACCCGAAAATTATGACCAGCCTGGCGGTCGGCAAGTTGAGATCACCGACATCGTCTTACAAAGCGATAGCCTGTCGCCTCAACCGAATCCGGTCTTTGCGCTGCACGGCGTCAGAGATAATTGATCATGTCTTTTGCCAAAGGTAAATCCCCCATTGAGGAGAGGTTGAATGAGCCGCTTTTGCTCCCTGGTAACACTGCCTGTGCTGACTGCGGTGGTACTCACGAGTCTATCCCCGCTGTCGGTAAGCCGTACGATGGCGCAGGAGCAGCCTGCCGCGATCGCCCAGAGTATCCCTACCATTGATGGGGTCGTCGATTGCGAAATTATGATCGTGGGCGGCGGCCTGGCGGGTACGGCGACGGCCTACGAGAGCCTACTGGCCGGTCGTACCGTTTGTATGACCGATATCACCGACTGGGTGGGTGGGCAGATTTCATCCCAGGGCACCAGCGCGTTGGATGAATATCCCAAACAGCGATCGCAGCTGTTTTACGCTCGGGGGTATTTGGAACTGCGCGATCGCATCCAAGCCCGCTATGGCGAACTCAACCCGGGCCAATGCTGGGTTAGCCTGTCCTGTTTTATGCCCAACGACATCAACGAGATTCTGGTGGATATGCTGGCCGATGCCGAACGGGAGGGCGGCGGCCAGTTGAAGTGGTTTCCCAACACCGTGGTTAAAGACTTGAGCCTGAATGACGCAGGCAATCAGATCGATAGTTTAGTGGCGATTCAGCACAGCCCCGCACCGGGCACCGCACCCCTCAATACCGATCGCCTCTCGAAAATTATCGCAGACGCCTACACCTATAACGACTCCAGTCGGCTGACTAAAACCGTGATTCGGTTCGTGCCGGTGGCCCAGCGAGATGAGGGAGACGCCGAAAGCGCGCCGGTCGATTGGTACGTGGTCGAAGCCACCGAAACGGGTGAAATCATTGCCCTGGCCGATGTGCCCTACCAGCTGGGGCTTGACCCTCGGACCTACCTCAACCCCTCGTCTCCGGTGGCCACCCGCGACCCCTACTGCACCCAGGCCTTTACCTACACCTTCGCCATGGAGCATACGGAGGAAGCGCAAACCTACGAGGTGCCTGAGTTTTACAAAACCTACGAACCGTTCTACAGCTGGAATCAACGAGACTATCTCAACACTCCAGAGGAGTATTTCAACTTTGTCTTTACCTACCGCCGCATCTGGAGCGCCAACCCCGATACCGAACGGCGGGGTCACTCCGACGAACCCTGGATGTCACCGGGCGATATCTCAATGCAAAACTGGGGTCGTGGCAACGACTATGGCCCCGGCACTAGCCGCGACAACTTTATTCTCACCCGCCAGCAGCTCGAAGCAACCGGTCAATTTGCTCCTGACGGCTGGATGGGGGGCCTGCGCACCGAAGCCCTGCGCAAGGGGGAAGAAATCGCCCTGGGCTATTTCTACTGGCTGGTCTTGGGGGATACCAATGCCGTTATGGACGACAGGCTTAAAGCGCCAGACCCCCACCATCGCTACCTACAAGGACTCGACTCGCCCATGGGGACGGGCCACGGCCTATCAAAATATCCCTACATTCGCGAAAGTCGGCGCATTATTGGGCGACCCTTGTCGGGGTACAGAAGCGGGTTTGTGGTCAATGAAGTTGATATTTCCTGGAAAGATTTTGCGGCTGACCCCTACTACCAGCAGGCCTTAGACTCCGAAAACTATCTGCGCCTGCGCCGCGAACTGGCGGGGCTGGGGGCGACCGCGGCCCTGCTGGAGGAAACCGCCGCCACGGATATTCCTGCCCGTCAGCGCGCTCGCATCTTCCCCGACTCGATCGGCATTTCTCAATACACCATCGACTTTCATCCCTGCATGGCCAAGTCCCCGGTGGAGGCCCCCGGCAATGTCGAGCGTTCGGGGGTACGACAGGCTCACGGGCCATCCTATCCGGGGCAGATCCCGCTGCGATCGCTGATTCCTCAAAATATCGACAATCTAATTGTCAGCGGCAAAAGTATTGCGGGCAGCTACATTGTGGCCGCCTCCTATCGGGTGCATGCTTTTGAATGGGCTGTGGGGTCAGGGGCCGCCCAGACCCTTGACTTTGCTCTAAGAACTGGGGTGATGCCCTACGAACTGGTAGATGATTTACCCAACCGCGAACCGCTGCTGGAAACATTGCAGCAGGAGATTGAGGCCAGGGGCACGCCAATTATGTTTGAGCAAACCTCGATCTTGAACTCCGACTGGGATGACTGGAATCCTGGGTGGTAGCGCCCTGGGAAGACGTCTGGTTGAGCGACCCCACCATCGTTGACGCCAACTGTCGTAGCCTAGAACCGCTGCCGTTGAGAGCTGGCAGGGCTAGGTTATATAGCCTTATACGAAATCCGATTTGGAAAACCCCGATTCACAATTAGGAACCCCGTAGGGGCATAGCATGCTATGCCCCTAGCAATCGGGGGTATGTAACCAGGATTTGGTATTATTCATGTTGCTTAAGTACAGTCCAAAGGGAACAGGGAGTAGGTGACAGGGAACAGAGTGTACTTGTTTCACTTGCACAACGCTATATAGCCAGCGCCAAATCGGTTACAACAGCTTGGATAGCCCTCTGGAGCGATGGCTAATAGACAAAAACGGGTAGGCGGTTAAACCTACCCGGCTCCTAAACCGATGGCTGATATCCAGTCCGGCCAATTAACCTCAGAACGTTAGGTCGCTAACGCTGGCCCACCCTGACTCCATCTCGATATGAATGAAAGGCAGAGTGCTGCCGATGCTAGAAGCCCGTGCGACGGTAGTTGCCACCGTTGCCGCCACCGCTACGAGAATCGTCGCGGGGACGAGCCTTATTGACCCGCATTTCACGACCCATCCACTCGGCCCCGTCAAGGGATTTGATGATGGTGTCTTCTTGGGTATCAGCGGCCATATCCACAAAGGCAAAGCCGCGAGGGCGCCCGGTTTCGCGATCGGTGGGCAGGCTGACCCGCTTCACGTCGCCGTATTCAGCAAACACCCGTTCTAGATCTTCGCGGGTGACATCGTAGGACAAGTTACCAACATAGAGTGACATAGAATTGTCTCCTTACTGTACAAATGTGCGAGTAAACGGAGACAAAGCTGTATCGAAAATCAAAATGAAATGAAACAAGCGAAATCTACCGAAAACTGACCTTAACTAGTTTAACACCGAGCTTTGCCAGTGAGCGCTGTTTTAGGGCGATCGCCAGATGTTTCTTAAGTGTCGTACATTAACCCTTCGGGAGCGTCGGGGTTATCTTCTAGGTATTGGTCAAAGCCAGTTTTTTTGGGCTTTTGGTGCTGGTGTGAGACCTCGGCGCGCATTTCTTCGACAACATCCCAAGCCGCGGCCGCTTCGGGAGAAGTGGCGCCCTTTTCAGCCGTGATCTGGTGGGCATAGTCGATCGCCTTTTGCAGCTCGTCTTGAAAGTCTTTGCTGTCAACGCTCATGGTCGTTCTCCTTCAATCACTTGTCACAACGGTGGGGTCGGGTGCTCAGGCCTAGTGCTCAAACACCCCAGCATACTGGAGCAGGTCGAGGGCAACGAAGGTGGGCAAACAGCTAAAACAATCCTGCGCTAAACCCAAGCGACCCTCCCGTTTTAGCATGGCGGTGAGGGTGTGGTGAATACTGTGCAGGTAGCGCACGTCGTTAGCGGCGTAGCGGAGCTGTTCTTCGGAGAGCTGCATGGCATTGCCCCAGTCGGAGCTTTGGGCTGTTTTGTCGAGCTCGATGCCCTCTAGCTCTCTGACCAACTCCTTAAGCCCGTGGCGGGGGCTGTAGGTGCGGATGAGTTTACTGGCAATTTTGGTGCAGAACACCGGGGCCACGGCAATGCCCAAGTTATGTTTCAACGTCGCGAGGTCAAAGCGGGCAAAGTGAAACAGCTTGAGACTATCTGGCGCTTCAAGCAGCGTTTTCAGCAAGGGGGCGTCGGTTTGCCCCAGCTCAACGCGAACTACGGCCACATGGCCATCGGGGTCGCCCAACTGTACTAGGCACAGGCGATCGCGCTGGGGCAGCAGGCCCATGGTCTCGGTGTCGCAGGCGATCGCGCTGGCCTGTTGATAGCGGGCTAGCAGCTCGGGGGTGAGGTCGCGATCGCAAATTTCAAAACCGTCGGCCATACTACTCCAGTCCCCCCAGTGCCTTAGCCACGGTATTCACATCTTTATCGCCCCGGCCTGAGGAATTGATCACCAGCCGGGGGTTGCCCGTGAGCTGAGGACACAGGGTCTCTAGGTAAGCAAAGGCATGGGCCGTCTCCAGGGCGGGGATAATACCCTCCAGGCGCGACACCCGCTGAAAGGCATCCAGCGCCTCCTGGTCGGTAACGCTGTAGTACTCGGCCCGGCCTGCATCCTTCAAAAAGCTGTGCTCGGGGCCAACGCCGGGGTAGTCTAACCCGGCACTAATGGAGTGGGCCTCAATCACCTGACCGTCGGTATCTTGGAGCAGGTAGCTCATCGCGCCGTGGAGTACGCCAACGCGCCCGGCGGTGAGCGTTGCCGCATGCTTGCCGCTAGCTACGCCACTGCCCGCGGCCTCAATGCCGATCATCCGCACCGTCGGCTCATTGACAAACTCGTGGAACAAACCCATGGCGTTGGAGCCGCCGCCGACGCAGGCCATCAAAATATCGGGCAGACCACTAAATTTCTCGGCACACTGGGCCCGGGTTTCGACCCCAATCACAGCATGGAAGTCGCGCACCATCATCGGGTAGGGGTGCGGCCCCGCCACTGAACCGAGAATGTAGTGGGTGTTTTCTACGTTGGTGACCCAGTCGCGAATCGCCTCGGAGGTGGCGTCTTTGAGGGTACCGGTGCCCGCCGTCACCCCTCGCACCTCAGCCCCCATCAGCCGCATGCGAAACACATTGAGCGACTGGCGCTCCATATCTTGCACACCCATGTAGATGACGCACTGTAAACCAAAGCGGGCACATACCGTAGCCGTGGCCACCCCATGCTGCCCGGCCCCGGTTTCGGCGATGATGCGCTGTTTGCCCATGCGCTTGGCCAGCAGCACCTGCCCCAGGGCATTGTTGATTTTGTGCGCGCCAGTGTGGTTGAGATCCTCGCGCTTGAGGTAAATGTCGGGGCCATTGCCATCGGGGCGACGGTAGTGGGCGGTCAGCCGCTCCGCAAAATAAAGTGGGGTAGCTCGGCCCACATAATCTTTGAGCAGCCCGTCGAGTTCGGCCTTAAAGTCGGCCTCGTCGCGATACTGATAAAATGCCTTCTCTAGCTCAAATAGAGCAGGCATCAGGGTTTCGGGCACGTACTTGCCGCCAAACTGACCAAAGCGGCCCAGGGTATCGGGGCGAGGAACGTTGACAGTGGAGCGAGGCGAGAGGGGCGTCTGGGTCACGGGGTTGGCTGGGGTGAAGGTCAGAAGTAGCCCCTATTATAGGGAATGCTCTGACCCGGCGCTAGGCAGTGCGCCGCAGCGGCGACCCATCGGCCTGCCGTCGCTGCAACGAGTGAATATGGTGAAATAGCTCCCAACAGTATTGTTCGGGTAGGCCGCAGGTGGCCGCGCCGCGCATGACCACGCTGGAGTACCACTCATTGGGGGCAATTTCTTGGTGGGTTTTGCTGATTACCGAATAAGTGCGGGTATTGTCGTAGGTCTGACCATTGCAGGTGACGGCCACCGTTTCGTGGCAGTAGCCCTCTTCACGCAGGTCCAGGGCGGGGCTGAGCCGCCAGGGCAAATGGTAGAGCACTCCCTGCACGGTGGAACCGGGGTCAGCCACCACGTCGAGCACGCCGCAGTTGCGCAGTCGCGATCGCCGAAAGAATCCCAGCCGATAGCCCGCCAGGGTAGCGGGGCCAACCACGTAGGCGTGGGTATTTTCGCCCAGCGATCGCTTGAGGTCAACCGGGCACATGCAAGAGCCGTAGGCAAAATAGTAAAAATGATCGTTAGAGCTAGAGGCAAAGGCAACCATGGCGCTAGAGCAGCAGAAGGGTTAAACAGCGATGCCGCAGACGTCACCCGACTCGGGGCCACCCCGGCATTCACAATGGTTTTACCAGCGTAGTTGCGACCGATAAAAAAAGGATCAAAGTCGCTCAGGTTTTGCTACAGCTTTAATCTCCGGTTTTCCGGTCGGAGTAATGTGGATTATAGCTTTTTTCCCTCTTATACCAAGTCCAGCTCGGGATCTAGAGTTTTGCCACTGGCGAAACTCCACTGCTGGACTTGGATTTGGTTTAGCGAGATACTCAAGGCACGATCAGGTGCTGAGCCAGCCACAATAACGCCAGATGCCCAGGATAAAAGCCGTAGAACCAGCGGGCCTGGGGGCCTCGCTGGCCATTGGTGAGCCAAAATAGCAGTGGTACTGCGATCGCAGGCAGCTGAAACAACCCCGCCAACCTCGTCCAGATCAGGTGAAACCCTCCCCAGGCCAGCCCCAGGGGCAGGCTGCGGTGAATATAGCGAATCAACACAATCAGACCTACGCCGTAGCTGCCATAGCTCAGGTCTAGCAAGTGAGACAGCAGCCCCCCGCATAGCCAAATTGGCACCTGAAGCCTCGAAAAATTGCGGGCTAGCCGCAAACACACCAGGCCCAACAGCAGCTGAAACAAGATGTTGAGCTGTGCAATGCCGAAGGTGAGTTGATAGAACGGCTGAGATACCACCCCCAATACCGCCAGTCTGAGACCGTAGCGCCAGACATCGCGAGTGTGCGCTTCTCCCTGCACCAGCAGCCAGACAAATAGCGGAAAGCTCATGCGCCCAATGATACGAAAGCCCATCGCGCCAGGAAAGAACACCGCACCAATGTGGTCAACCAGCATGGTTGCCGCCGCCAACAGCTTGATGTGGTAGCCAGTCAATATCCTGGGCAAGGCTCAACCCCACGCTAGGGTGGGGGCGCAATGGGAAAGGCACCCAGCGGAGCGAGAGTCAGGGCTGATTTAAGGACTATAGCCGTCGCAGCAAGCTGGCACCATGGGTGTCGGTACCGCAGGTGGTCAGCAATCTGTGGTCTCGAGCCAGCTGCTCTACTGTAGGCGTGTGACGGGGGCAAGGAGCCCAGTCTTCGGGATTGGCGTAGGCGTAGTAGGTTTCGACACCGTCAATGCCGAGGGCTGCCGCCGCGGGAATGAGGGTATTGGCCGAGACCCGGTAGCGGGCCGGGTGGGCTAGCACGGCGATGCCGCCAGCCGCCTGAATCGCCGGAATCACAGCCGTCGCCAGTTTGTCCTCGCCTCGAGGCGCATAGCCTCTCAGATAGGGCTCCATCGCATCGTGGCTAGGGGAGAAACCGTAGCCTAAAAGGTGCACCTCGGTGTCAGCCAAAATGGCGGTAACTTCTACCCCGGTAAAGAGACGCGGGGCGGCACTACCGCCCTTGCCCCGACGGCGGAGGGATGTGGGGTTGCGCCATTGCCAATCTTCAAGCCAGGCCTTGGCCTGACGATAGCCCTTAACGGTGTGGTGGTCGGTAATGGCAAAGGCCTGTAGGCCAATATCAACGACCTGCTCCATCAGGGCTGAGGGCACAAGCTTGCCATCGGAGCAAGCCGTATGCATGTGAAAGTTATAGGTATGAGGGCAGCTGGTTGCATCTAGACCAGTAAAAATTTTCCTCAGCGCTTCGGCATCCCCGGTGCAGGGACGCTGGCTAATGGAGCTGAGACTGGGAGTGGCAACCATGAATCTTGAGATAGAGTTCTGTGCTTTGTTAAATGTTCTTTATTAAATATATAGCTTTCATCGGTTTACTGAATGAAAATCTGTGCATCAGCGACTAACAGGGCTACAAGGAAAGGCTTACTGAGGTCATAATCTGCCCCGATCTGGGGTGTTTAGACTGACCAAATAATCACAGTCTGAGTACCCAAAACGTCTTCACCACGCGCTTACTGACTCATTTACCCTATCGAAAACGATCGCAATAAAGTGTTCGTCGCTCACCAATTGTCGAGATCCTGTGGGAAGATTTTGCCTAGTGCAAGGGCTGGCCTATGGACTGCGATCGCGTTGACTTCGCCTTTTCATATTCTCAGAATGCTCTCCACCAGGCTAAACATTGGCAGATTGCCCCGTCGCCGGAGACCGATCTAAATCGGCGAGCCATCCAGTATCTTGGTGTGCTGCGCGACCTGGCCGTGCAGCCCAGTTGGATTACCCTCACCCATGTTGCCGACCCCCCAGGGGCGCTCTTAACTGACCTAGGGCAGCACATTCATCGGCTTAACCAGCGGCTAGATGCCATCCTCAATGACCTGCTCGCCTGCTTTGAGACCAGCCAACGACCCAGGGTAGAGATTTTGGCGGCCCCGCTAGATCCTACAATCGGCATCGATGGTTTCTGCAATCATCGGGTCACACCAACTATTTTGATGGTTGACCCCAGCCGAATCTTGCCGGCCGATTGGCCCGCCCTGGTGGCCCATGAACTGGCCCACGGGGTAGCCGGGTCTAGCGGCCACGACGATAAATTTAGCCGGGCGATCGCCTACCTGTGTCTGGCTCAAGATCTGCCGCTGCCCGTCGCCACCGCCACGGCAGAGTCGCTACGCTACTGGCCACCCTGTCGTCGGCACCCCCAACCGGAGCTATTTTGGCGGCACCAATTGCCCCAGCCAGACTGGCTCTAGTCGGCTGGGTTTCACTATTCGGCCTACCCCATTGAATGGGAGAATAGCCAAGACTAACCTTCTCAAGACAGGATCTTTGCAGACTATGAAACGTCTCTTGGCTATGCTGGTGATCGCCCTGCTGATGTGGAACCTGGGCCTTGCTCCCGCTGCTGCTGCGATTCCCGACGATGTGCAAAAACTGCTCGATACCAATGAGTGCCCCGTGTGCATTCTCAACGACGCCTATCTCAACCATGCCGACCTGCACAGCGCCAACCTCAAGATTGCGGTACTCACCGGGGCCGACTTGACCGGGGCCGACCTGAGTGGAGCCAATCTGGTACTCTCCGATATGACCAACATCAACCTGAGCGGAGCCACCCTGACCGATGCCCAAATGAATGGCGCGTATCTGATCCGGGCTAATCTCACCGGGGCCGACCTGAGCAATGTCGAGATGACCCAGGCCAACCTGGAAGACGCCGACCTCACTGACGCCAACCTGAGCGGAGCAATTATGCTCAGCGTGACCCTGGGCGCCGCCAATCTCAGCGGAGCCAACCTCAAGGGGGCCAATCTGCGCGGCGTAAACCGCAGCATGGTGAGGTTCTGCAACACCACCATGCCCGACGGAGCGATTGAAAATCGCGACTGTTAGGGCTTCTCTTTACCGTAGGCCTGCCACGATAAATCGACCAGACCATTGACAATGGCCGCCGCCACTACAGCGCTACCCTTGCGGCCATTGATGCGTACGTGGGGCACCAGGGTATCTTGCAGCCGCTCTTTAATCATCGCCGTGTCGATGAAGCCAGCCGGAGTCGCCACTACCAGCGCCGGCCGCACCTTATCGGCGTCGATCAGATCTACCAAGGTAGCCAGCGCCGTTTCAGAAGAGCCGATCACAAAGATGCCTTCGGGGTAGCGTTGGGCCAGGGTTTCTATCCCCCAGGCCGCCTGGCTTTTGCCCTTCTGGGGCCGAGTCAGGGCATCCATGCTGCAGTAGACCGGGTTAGCAAAGGTGTTTTGAATGACTGGCGTAATGCCCACCTGCACCATAGGCATATCTACAATAATGGTGGTGCGAGCCGCCAGAGCCGCCGCCCCCGACTGTAGGGCTTGGTCAGAAAAATAGATATGGTCTTTAAACTCGAAGTCGGCGGTGGCATAGATGACCCGACGCACAATTTCGTACTCCGAAGGCGAAAAGCTGTGATCGCTAATTTCGGAATCAATTACGCGTAGGCTCTCGGCATCGGTTACATGCCATTCCATAGAGATAGGAAATGTGGAGGTTAGATTGCTGGGCTAAGTGTAGCCAGGTCTGGGGTGCAGCGCAATGGGTAGAGAGAGAAGATGAGGCGAGTGGGGGAGGTGAGCAAGGGGAGAAGACTGTCATGCCCCATTTCCTTTCACCCTGCGAGGATAGTGCGAATGGCGTCGACCAGGCGATCGCACTGGGATTGGTCGATCCAGTAGTGGGTGACGGCCCGGAGGGTGCGATCGCCGTAGCCGCCAATATATAGACCATGTTCAACTTTCAGGGTTTTAATCAGCAATTCTGGAGAAACAGGTAGTCCCACAGCCAGATTGAAAAATACCATGTTGGTTTCAACCACCGCAGGGTCGATCTCAATGCCTGGAATAGTCGCTAACCCCTGGGCCAAGGTCTGGGCATGGGCATGGTCGGCCTGCAATCGCTGGCTCATGGTCTTAAGTGCAATGATGCCCGCCGCCGCCAATACCCCGGCCTGGCGCATGCCGCCGCCGAGCAGCTTGCGATGGCGACGGGCCTGATGAATGAACTCGGCACTGCCCACCAGCACCGAGCCGACCGGGGCGCACAACCCCTTGCTGAGGCACACGCTGACCGAATCGACATGGGTGGTGATCGCAGTCGGATCAACCCCCAGGGCAGTGGTGGCGTTAAACAGTCGGGCCCCATCGAGGTGGACACGTAGATCGTGAGCCTGGGCCAGCGCGGCGATCGCGGCAAAGTACTCAGGCTCAATCGCGGCCCCATGATTACCGCCAGAACTGTTCTCCAGCAAAATCAGGCGGCTGTGGGGCAGGTGGGGGTTGTTGCCGCGAATCGCCGCTTTGATGTGATCGATGGCCATGCGGCCCCGACTATCGGTGGGCAGCGGTCGCGGGGTAATGCCGCCCAGTACCGCGATGCCGCCAGCCTCCCAGCAAAAGGTGTGGGCGTCTTCCCCCAAAATGGCCTCATCGCCACGCTGGGCGTGGGTAAGGGCGGCAATCAGGTTGCCCTGGGTGCCACTGGTGACAAACAGACCCGCCTCTTTGCCCAAGATTTGAGCGGCCAGGGCTTCTAGCTCATTGACGGTGGGGTCTTCACCATAGACATCATCCCCGAGCTCGGCGGTGGCCATGGCTTCAACCATGGCTGGGGTGGGCCAGGTCACGGTGTCGGAGCGAAAGTCTACAGAGGGGTGGATGGTCACCATAGGCACTTAGAGGGCTGGTAGATAGAGTAGGCCATTGCTTTAGCGATTATGCCTCGAGTGATGACTGGCCAGCCGCCATGATCGTATAGATGAGCCCATCAATCATGCGGTCTGGGTCAAGGGGGACAATATCGCGGCCGTGGAGGATATTTTGAATGATCAAATAGTGCACTAATGAGCCAGCAAAGATCCGAGCTGAGACAGCAGGATCAAGCGACTTGAACTGAGGCTGAGAGGCAAAATAGAGCGCGAGATGATCTAGCAGGGGCTTTTGCACAGTGCGAACGAAGGTTTTAGCCAAGTCTGGAAAGCGCTCAGACTCACCAATCATCAATCGCATCAGCGTCAAGAGCGATTGATTGGCAGAAAATTCTGCTAGCACCGCATTGGCCATTTGGCGAAGAACCTGATCTGGCGGCGTTTCTGGGTCAAGATCTGTGCGCAGGCCGAAGATGATCTGGTTGGTGTTTTGGGTGAGCCACTGGATCAGTGAAACGAACAACCTTTCTTTGTCGTGAAAGTAGCTGTACAGAGTTGATTTAGACACCCCTGCCCCGGCGGCAATGCGATCCATGCTGGCTGCGGTATAGCCATAGGTGGTGAATACCTCCAGGGCACCCGCCAAGATCACCCCAGCTTTTTGTGTCATATCGCCAGGGGATAGAGCAAAGGACTTGGGCCGATTTGAAGCGTTCACGGTAGGAGTCCTGAAATGGCTAACTGTCAGCATAACAAGGGATCCGACTCTGTGCATTCTTTCTTTACTAAACCGTTTAGTTGACAATACTGGACGGTTTAGTATGATTGCAGGTGAGGTGCTTCAATTTCCCTGGAGGTAGCCAATGGCATCAGGTATTACAAATCATCGGGTGGCATTAGCCAAATTGTCGGGTCGATGGCTAATGTTGGTGGGCTTAGTGGTTTTGGGGCTAGCCAGGTTTGCCGTTTGGCAGATCTGGCAGGCTCCCGTGATCCAGGAGGCTCAGGTTGAGGCGGTAGACCCAGCAGTTTCGACGGTGACCGCCCTGGGACGGCTGGAGCCCCAGGGCGAGGCGATCAACCTGATCGCGCCGACGGCTACCCAAGAGAACCGGGTAGAGCAGCTCTTGGTGCAGGAGGGCGATCGCGTTGAGGCCGGTCAAATCATTGCAATTTTGGATAACCGCGATCGCCTCCAAGCCGCCCTCCAGCAGGCCGAACAGCAGGTGCAGATTGCTCGCACCCAGCTGGCCCGGGTCAACGCGGGGGCTCAATCGGGAGAAATCGCCGCCCAGCAAGCTGAAATCGCGCGCTTAGAAGCGGCCCAAGTCGGGGATGTGAGTAGCCAACAGGCGACGGTTGCACGTCTGGAGGCCGAAGTTGAAAATGCCCGCGTCGAGTACGAGCGCTACGAATCGCTCTATCAGCGCGGTGGCGTATCGGCCTCGGAGCGTGATGCCCGTGAGCTTACCTACACCACCGCCCAACGGCAGCTCCAGGAAGCCCAGGCCTCCCTGGGGCGGATTCAGACCACCAGCCGCCAGCAGATCGATCAGGCCCGGGCCAGACTCGATCAAATTGCCGAGGTGCGGCCCGTGGATGTGGCGGCGTCAGAGGCTGAGGTCGAGGCGGCGATCGCCGCCGTGGCCGAAGCCGAGGCCAATCTCGCCCAGGCAACCGTGCGATCGCCCCAGGCCGGACAAATTCTCAAGATTCACACTCGCCCTGGCGAAAAAATCGGCGACGAGGGCATTGCCACCCTGGGCCAAACCCAGCAGATGCAGGTGGTCGCCGAAGTCTACCAAGACGACATCGGCGCGATCGCCTTGGGGCAGTCGGTCGAGATTGCCTCCACAGTGTTTGCCCAAACCCTGACGGGCACCGTCGAACGCATTGGCCTCCAAGTGCAGCAACAGCAGGTGATCAACGAAGACCCCGCCGCCAATATCGACGCCAAGGTGATTGAAGTATTCATTGCTCTGGACGATGCGACCAGTAAAACCGTGGCCGGACTCACCGACCTCCAGGTGACGGCCACCATTCAACTTGAGTAATCTCTCTGGTCAGGTTCAGCGTTTCTCTTGCAGATACGTCCTCCGCCGGTGGAACTGATCCCCAAGCCTGCTAAAACTCACTCACCCACCCACCCAAAAAAAATCAAAATCGCCAATCTAAAACCAGTTCAGGAGCTACTCCCATGCTTGGCCTGATCAAAACGTTCAAAAATCTGGGCGATCGCACCCCCCTTGGTCTGAAGCAGCTCAAGCATGACCCCATGCGCCTGCTAACCGCGATCGCTGGTATCACCTTTGCCGACATCTTGATCTTCATGCAGCTGGGGTTTGCCGATGCCCTCTATAAAAGCAACACTCAGTATTCCCGCGCCATTCAGGCTGACCTGGTTATCCTGAGCACCCAGGCAAAAAACTTCAACCAGCTGCGCACCTTTCCCCGGCGACGGCTCTGGCAGGCCCAAGATATTCCCGGTGTCGCCTCTGCCGAACCGCTCTACCTGGGGTCTGTACAGTGGCGCAACCCCGAAACCCGCCAAAAGACCTCCATGCTGGTCATTGGCCAAAATCCCAATCGCCCTGCCCTTGACCTACCTGAAGTTAACCAGCAGTTAGACGCTATTCGCTTGCCCAATACCGTTTTATTTGATCAGGCCTCTCGGGGCACCTACCAGGAAATGATCGACCAGATCAAGGCCGGGGAAACTGTGACCACAGAAATAGGCCGGCGCACCGTGACCGTGACCGGCCTATTCACTGTGGGCGCATCGTTTGCCGATGATGGCGCGTTGATTACCAGCGATCAGAGTTTTTTACGGCTATTTCCCAGGCAAGAGGCCGGAGCTGTCACTATGGGGCTCATTAATCTGGAGCCGGGAACCGACCCTGAGCAGGCCAGAATCGATTTGGCGGCGCGCCTGCCCGACGATGTGCAGGTGTTGACCAAGCAGGGCTATGTCGAGTTTGAACTCAACGACATTCAGTCCGAGTCACCGGTTGGCTTTGTGTTTGGCCTGGGTTCGGTCATGGGGTTCATCGTCGGTGTGGTGATTGTCTATCAGGTATTGTCTACCGATGTGAATAGCCACCTGGGCGAGTACGCCACCTTCAGGGCCATGGGCTATCGCAATAGTTACCTGCTCGGCATTGTGGTAGAAGAGGCCATCATTCTCTCAGTGCTGGGGTTTGTGCCCGGTTTGGTGATTGCCCTGGGGGCCTATCAGCTGACGGCGGCAGCCACCGCTCTACCGCTAGCTATGCCTGCCAGCCGAGCCATTACGGTGCTGGCGTTGACCTTTGTCATGTGTGGAGCCTCGGGGGCGATCGCCACCCGCCGCCTCCAGGCCGCTGACCCGGCTGATATTTTCTAGCTTCAAAACGGGGGCGAGCTTGTCAACCTCTATGAATGCCCTGCTGTTCTGACCTGTACAAGGAGAACCCGATGACTACGACTACCGATGTCTTAATTGTAGGCGGCGGACCTTCTGGACTCATGGCGGCTGTTTTGCTGGCTGCCCACGGCATCACATTTCGCATTATTGATAAAAAAGAGACCTTCTCAGAAAATTCCAGGGCGCTGGTAATTCAGCCCCGTTCCCTCGAACTTTTTGAGCAGATCGGTATTGTCGAGGCTTTTTTAGCCCAGGGGCGTCAGGTTCGCGGCGGAACGCTTTATACGACCATCGGCAACTTCGATATCGATATTTACAGCGCTGGACACGATCAAACCCGCTATAGCTATGGCCTCATGCTTGAGCAGAGCAATACGGAAAAGCTGCTCTATCAGCACCTACAGAGTCGAGGGCATCAGCTTGAGTGGAACTGTGAACTATTGAAGGTCGAGCCCACAGAAGCGGGTTTTCAAGCGACGTTAGGTCAGTCTGATGGAACCATAGAGGTCGTGCAGTTCAGCTACCTGATTGCTGCGGATGGTGCCAGCAGCACCGTGCGTAAGCACCTCGGGGTGGCCTTTACCGGAAACACCGTTGAGCAGCGATTCATGGTGATGGACGCCACCGTTGAGCAGGGCTTTCAAAACGAAACCATTGCCCTTAACTTTAATGCCAGCGGCGATATTGCCCTTTTTCCACTGCCTCCCCGCGATCGCTTTCGGATCATCAGCACCCTGCCGTCGAATTCGGCACAGGAAGACCCAACCGTTGAGGACTTTAAGGTCTTACTCCAGGAAAATTTCCCTGTCGGCTTAGAGGTCACCGATCCGGCTTGGTTTACGCCTTACCGTATCCACAGTCGCAGCGTGGAGCAGTTTAAGGTCGGGCGAGTCTTTTTCGTTGGTGATGCAGCCCATGTACATACCCCAGTGGGCGGTCAGGGCATGAATACCGGCCTTCAAGATGCCCATAACCTAGCCTGGAAGCTGGCGGCCGTACTTAAGGGAGAGCTACCGGCATCAGTCCTCGACTCTTATCATGCTGAACGGCATCCAGTAGCCCAAAGGCTGCTGAGCACCACCGATCGGATCTTTCAAGCGGTGAGCGAACAAACGCCGTGGGCCAGTTTCTTCCGAGCCCATCTGTTTGCGCCCTTAGTTATTCTCATAACCCACCTGCCGGGGGTGAAGCAGCGCTTCTTTCCGATCGTCGCCCAGACCGGCATTCGCTATGAGGACGGCTACTTTATTCAAGGGCAAACCGAGAATTTGCCCAAAGATGCGCCTGCACCTGGTGAGCGCTGGCCCTACCTCACCTTTGACCAAGCCGGCAAAGCGCTCACCAGCTATGGGCTCCTCGACTATGCCTATCATCATTTGTTTCTATTTTGCGCAAACCCTGCAATGGCTGAGATTGCTGCCCTCACCGATGAGCTAGAGCAGGCATTTTGCCTGAAAGTTCACCTGGTCACACCGCAATCCCAGGCGCATTTCCTCCGCTGTGGTGCAAGACCGTTTGCCCAATTCAGCTCAGGTGACGTGGCGGCCTATCTGGTTCGGCCTGATGCGTACCTGGGTCTGAGAGCGAACCTATTTCAACTGAAATTTTTGCGGACGACGCTAGAGCAGTATTTTGTCTCCCATGCCTAGGGCTGGGGCAACACCAAAGCCAGTGATTGGCTTCGCTTCACAACGCGCGGTCTGACAGATGCGATCGCCATCTATCCATTTTCTAACCCCCACTTTCTAACCGATTGATCTATGGTTCACTCCCCTTCCATCGTGGTTCATCAACTCGACCACCACTTCGGTTCAGGCAACCTCAAAAAGCAGGTGCTGTTCGATATCAATTTGGAGATTTCTGCCGGGGAGATTGTGATCATGACCGGCCCGTCGGGCTCGGGCAAAACTACCCTGCTAACCCTGATTGGCGGCCTGCGATCGGCCCAGACCGGCAGCCTAAAGGTTGTCGGCCATGAGATTACCGGCGCTAGCGAAAACGACTTGGTCAACGCTCGGCGCAACAATGGTTATATTTTTCAGGCCCATAACCTCCACGGCAGCCTCACCGCCCTAGAAAACGTGCAGATGGGCCTAGAGGTGCATGGCAATTTATCTAAGCCGGAGCGCCATCGCATGGCCAACGCAATGTTGACCCAGGTCGGGTTAGAAGATCGGGTGAATTACTATCCGGCCGATCTATCCGGGGGGCAGAAACAGCGGGTGGCGATCGCCCGCGCCCTGGTCAGCCGCCCCAAAATTGTGCTGGCCGATGAGCCTACCGCCGCCCTCGACAAAAAGTCGGGCCGCGATGTGGTCGACATCATGCACGACCTGGCCAAGCAGCAGGGCTGTACCATTCTGCTGGTCACCCACGACAACCGCATTCTCGACATTGCCGATCGCATTGTTTATATGGAAGACGGCCGCCTTTCGAAGCAGCCTGAACTGGTAGAAAGCGCCCAATAGCCTTCGGTCTCCTAGGGCGTGTCATCAATTCTGGCCCCAATCCTAATTCCATCAGCGTTGCTACGCTGACCCCAAAAACAGGCTAGGGCTGTAGCCGCTGATGCTCAGGCCATCAACCGTCAATTGATCACAGCCCCTAGCAGACTCCCGTGCCCGCCAAGCTCCATACTGTGTAAGTCAGCCTCAGGTGTCGCGATGACAATTAAATCTTGGACCAGCCGTCGATTGCAATACCTGGCCATTTTGGTTGGGACTGCTCTACTGCCATCGCTTTGGCTGGGGCTACCGGGTTTGGCCACCGAGCGGATTTTAATTAACTTTGGCCCCCTGGGGCGGTCGATCGCCGTCGAAGACCTGGAAACCTACGCCCGCACAGGCAAGCTCAACAACGAGCTAAAAGATTTGGGCCGCTACCTTAGCCCCCAGCAGCTACAGCAGTTTCGCGACGGGCTCACCCTCAGCGCCGATGTCGATGTGGTCACGGTGTCCCAGTTTCTCTACACGCCCCAGGGAGAAGCCATCCTAGAGAGTTTGGGCGAAGTGGTGCAAACGGCGGGTCGGATCAATGGCGATCGCGCCATACGAGCCGCGTTGATCTTGGCGGCTGCAGACAGCGATGGTGGCTTCAATTTGCTCAATATTCTCCAACATTTTCCCACCGAGGGAGCGCAGGTCGATGTGCAACGACTCTCGGTGGTGGCCAGAGCCGTACTGGGCGAAATTAATCAGACCCAGCAGGCCGTGGCTCAGGTGCGTCAGCAGGCTATTGCTGGTGCAGAGCCAGACAGCGGCGCCGTCTCTATTGTGGATGACCCCGCCGAGCTAGGGTCTTTCCGCTGGCAAAAGCAGGTACTCAACCAGCTCACGCTGCCCACCGACCTCTATTTGCCAGCGGGGCAGAATGCGCCCTTGGTGGTGATCTCCCACGGGTTGGGGGGCGATCGCACCACCTTTGCCTACCTAGCTGAGCATCTAGCCTCCCACGGCCTGGCGGTGGCGGTGGTAGAGCACCCGGGCAGCAGCTCGGCCCAGATTGAGGCGCTGCTAACGGACCAAACCGATGAAGCGATTGAGCCCGACGAGATGATTCGCCGGGCCACGTCGATTCAGACACTGCTAGACCAGTTAGAAACCGTCGCCCAAGATCCGGCCCTCGGCAGCCGGATCAACCTAGATCGCGTTGGCGTATTGGGGCAATCCCTCGGCGGGTATACCACCCTGGCCCTAGCCGGAGCCACCGTCGACCCGGCGTCTCTAGAGCAAAACTGTCCGCCGCAGATTTCTAGCCAGCTCAATCTGTCGATGCTGCTGCAGTGCTCGGTGCTGACGCTGCCCCAGCCGCTGCCGACGCTGCAAGATAGCCGGGTCAAAGCTGCGATCGCCATCAACCCTCTCGATAGCGCCGTGTTTGGTCCGGCGGGCATGGCGAATATTACCGTCCCGACCATGGTCGTCTCCGGCAGCGCCGATTCCGTAACGCCCGCGCTGGCAGAGCAAATTCGACCGGTCACCTGGCTCGAAGCGCCCGAGCGCTATCTGATGCTGATGGAAAACGGCACCCACTTTTCGACTATTTTTGACCCCCAAGCCGATACAGAGGCTCTGCCGGTGCCTCCCCAGGCCATTGGCCCCGATCCAGCGGCGGCCCAGCAGTATGTCAAAGCCACGGGCGTCGCTTTCTTCAAAACCTATCTGGCCGAGGTCGAGGGCTACCGTCCCTATCTCAATCAGACCTATATAGACATTCTCAGCCAGCCCGACCTGCCCCTCTACCTAGTACGTGATTTCACCCTGGAGGAATAGCACCGCAAGACCTGGTTGACCTTCAAATCACATTACAGTCGCTAACGCTGCTGGAGCAGCGGTTTGCCCTTAGGAAAAGCCTTCCCTGGCTGCAGCAAACCTAGGCAGTCTCCTAGGCCCCAGTTTCCGTCAGCCCTAACCGCGTTGCCGTCCAGGCCAGCGATAGCCCCTGCACCAGCACCGACACCAGCACCGTAAAAAACACGACGTTAAAGATCTGCTGCCCGCCGTCAATGCCCGCCGATAGGGGCACCGTCGCCAGCACGATGGGCACCGCCCCCCGCAACCCCACCCAGGCCAGAAAACTCTTTTCGGCCCAGGGCATGGCAAACGGTGCCAGGCAGATAAACACGCTGATCGGGCGGGCAACGAACATCAGAAATAGCGCGATCGCCAGCCCTACCGCCGCAATACTCGGCAGCTGCGACGGAAACACCAGCAGCCCCAGCACCAAAAACATCGCGATCGACATCAGCCAGTTGAGACCATCGTGGAAGCTCAGGATTAGCTCTCGCTGGACGATGGGTAGATTGCCCACCACCATACCCGCGAGGTAAACCGCTAAAAAGCCGTTGCCCCCCAACCGGTCGGTCAGGCCATAGGTAATCAGCAGCAGGGCAAAGGTGGTAATGGGGTAGAGACTGGGTACCTTCAAGCGAATGTGGTTGACCACCCACACCATTGCCCGCCCGGCCCCGTAGCCCACCAATCCGCCGACTAAAAGCTGTTGTACCAGCGACCCCATCAGGGCCGCCACCGAAAAATGGTCTGTGGTCAAGATCTGCACCACGTTGGTGGTGAGTAACACGGCCATCGGATCGTTGCTGCCCGACTCAAACTCCAGTAGCGGCTGAAGCTCCCCCCGCAGCTTGAGGCCACTCGAGCGCAGAATCGAGAATACCGCCGCCGCATCGGTGGACGACACAATGGTGCCCACCAGTAGGCCCTCAATCCAGGTTATGCCCTTGGTGCCCAGGTCAAAATTGGCAAAGGTGCCCAGCATGAGCCAGGCAAAGGTGCCCACCAAGAGCGCCGTTAGCGCTACCCCCAGGGTAGATAGGGTGAGGCCAATACCGAGCACCGGGCGTACCCGCCGCCACTCGGTATCGAGGCCCCCCGCAAACAAAATCAAAATCAGCGCGCTGTCGCCGACGGCGCCGGTCAGCTCAGGGTTGTTGAAGTAGATGCCGCCGGGTCCTTCAGAACCCGCCAGCATGCCCACCACCAGAAACAGCACCAGGGCCGGCAAACCAAATTTTGCCGCCACCTTACTGGCCAAGACCCCCGCCAGCAGCAGCACACCGATCAGGGTGATAACAACACTGAAGCTCATGGTGAAGGTAGCTCGTCGATCACATGCCCTGGGCTCACAAAAGACACGCCCTGCTGGGATGTGGTGCTGATCATCACCGCTTTGATCACCGGGTCGCTGACGGCGGTGGCGGCCCGCCACTCGACAATGAAGTTGGCTCCGGCCCCCCCGGTCACGTTGGTGCGATCGACGACAATTTCGGTGGAGGCCAGGGGCCCCAGCTGAATGGGCTGATCGAGGTAGCTCTGGACGCGATCGCCCCCCGAGTTGTAGTAGTCTAGCCTGTCAATCACGATGGGCCGGTCGCGATCGGTGTTGCGCAGGCTGAGGGTAACCGTGAGCTGAAAGCCCCGACCGGCCTCAGAGTCAAAAATCTCGGAATAAACCGGCACATAAACCGTCTGCCCCTGCACCGGGTTATCTGGGGTAGCCGACAGAACGGTGATGCCGGGGCGATCGCTGAACCGCTGAACCGCAGACTGTACCGGGGCAGGGCTCGTGGCCGGGGTCTGCAGGGCACAGGCCGACAGCATCCCCACCATCAGACTCACCGCAAGTACTCTAAGCTTTGCCATTGAACGCTGACTCCCCCTGGGTCCAAAATGTATGCACCGCCTGTCTCTCAACCATTGATGCCACTGGCGCTAGTCCATCAGGGCTAAAGTAGCCTACCCCTGTGCGAGGCTACCATACCTCATTGCCCAAATCGTGCTGCCCGCCGCTTGGTGCCAAACAGATGGGCATACACAAACGAAAACTCGCAGCCCGCAAAGAAAATCTGGCAGGCCAGAAAAATCCACAGCATCAAAATCATCACGCTGCCGATCACCCCGTAGGAGACAAAGCGGCTGCCCAGCGTGATCACGCTGTTGCTGACCAGCCATTGTAACCCCGCTAGCAGTAGGGTGGTGAGCAAGGCCCCCGGCCAGATGTCGCGCCAGGAAAGTTTGACCGTGGGCAAAATTCTAAACAATCCGGCGATCGCCAGACCCAGAGCCAACACTGACCAGCCCGCCTGTAGCCCTCGACTGAGCACCTCCTGATCAATGTTCAAAAATGCGAAGGTTTCCTGAAAGGTCTCGACTAGCGCCAGAATCACCCTAATTACAATATTCGAGACCAGCGATACCAACAGCAGCAACGCGGTACCTAGCACCAGCAAAAACGCCGATAGTTTATTGATAATAAAAAAGGTGGCCATTTTGACCGGCGACCCCGCTTCGCTCACCTGGCTGGGCGACTCCCAGATTTTATTTACCGATCGTTTGAGAATGGCAAAGATGGTGCTGGCTGCAAATAGCAGAATGCCAAACCCCACCAGACCTGCCCCGACGCTGTTTTGGTTCAGGGCAATCAGCGTTTCTTTGATCAAGTCGTGCACCTCGGCCGGTAGATAGCGCACAATCACACCTTGAAGCGCTGCAAAGGCATCGCTGTCGGGGCCAACCAGCACACCGACCACGCTAAGCACCACCAACAACAGCGGAAACAGCGAGAACAAGGCATAGTACGACAGGGCCGCTGCCATGCCAGGGCAGTTGTCGCGATCCCACTTGAGCCAGGTTTGAATCAGCAGCTGGGCGGGTTTAGAAGGGAGAACCTGATGGCGCAGGTAGGGCAGCAGGCGCGATCGCACGTAGTTCAACATAGGTGGATAGGGCAGAGAAACCGAGGGTATTATCGCCCACTGGGTCATGGCGTAGACCCAGGCTCATTGTCTTTCGCTGGCCTTTGTACCGCCAACGAAGTCGAATCCAGCCATCAACGTTCTCGATTGAAACGTCACCTTTAGGAGTGCTGGCCATGATTTAAGTACCCAATTTGTACCCATCGAATAGCCAAAAGCCTAATTCTTTCGTTGAATTCTGGCAAGCTCCTGTACCCATTTGGGTATCAGGGCCTGTACCCAGAAACGCCAAAACCCCGCCAAATGGCGAGGTTTCAGTCTATCGGAGCGGCGGGATTTGAACCCACGACCCCCACTACCCCAAAGTGGTGCGCTACCAAGCTGCGCTACGCCCCGTTCATTTGAACTTTGCTTAACCAGCCTAGCATACTCCATACATGCAGCTATATAAACCCTCCAAAAACCTCGGTTTTGCTGTAGAGGTCGCTAAAAGCCCGTTTCGTGGCTAATGGCCTGAATTATCTTCTGAGTGGCGTCGGCATCCCACTCACCTTGGCAGCAGCGGCCGGTTGTGAGTATAAATCGCAGACTGTAAGCATCAGGAAACCCTTCTGCTTCTAACCAAAGACAGTCAGCCTCGGCCTCGCAGGTAATGCGTTCTGTATCCATCAGGTCTGCTGCGATCGCATCCATAGTCTCACTAATCTCCACCACTAATCGGCGAAACGTGAGAAATTCTACTTGCGTGAGCTCAATGGCCCAAGCTTTGCCAGCCAATAACCCTTGATAATGGGGGGCGGTGGCGTCCCAACCTAGCCGCCATCCATGACCTTCTTTAGTTAATCTCTCACCCATAGACAGAGTGCCCCTTCAATAGGGTTGGGATTGGGACTGGGTTACCTATGGATTACTCGCCGATAATCTCAGGCTGAGTGAGCTCATCAGACATTTCGATGATGGCTCGCAGCACAGGCTTCATCTTCGGGTCTTCGTAGTTTTCAAAATCTTCGAACCGTCGGCGCTGGGCTCGATTGGCGACTTGCACGGTAATTCGATATCGGTTTGAGGCGGCTCGAATCAAATCTTCAGTTCTGCGCATAACCTGAGTACTGTCAAAAGGGGAGCGCTTAGCCATAAACAACCTCAACAAATTAACGTCTGGCCCCCATTCTATCAATGTTTCTGGTGGCCAACCCAATTGTTGCCGCTACCGTGGTCTAGCTGTTAGCAGAGCCAGGGCTAGGGCTGACTTTGTAATCGATGCTTAAGGCGATGGGGGTCGCCTTCATCTAGAACTTTACCTGACTCCAGCAAAAAAGCGCGATCGCAGTAGTCCAGCTCCACCAAACGATGGGTCACCCATAGCGCGGTTAGCCCTCTCAGCTTGACTAAATCTCTCACCCGTTTGACTAGGTCAATCTGGCTATCGGGGTCAAGTAGGGCCGTTGGCTCATCCAGCAGCAGCACATTGCAGTGGCGGGCGATCGCCCCGGCAATTGCTACCCGCTGCTTTTGTCCACCGCTGAGGGCGTAGATAGGGCGGCGCTTCAGCCCCAGCAGGTTAATGGCTGCTAGGGCATCATCGACCCGGTTGCGAATGTCCGCTAGGGGTAGGTGTTCATCTACTAGACCAAAAGCCACATCGGCGCCCACCGTGGGCATCACCAGCTGATGGTCGGGATTCTGAAAGACGAACCCCACGGGTCGTTCAATAGACCATTTGCCGCGCTGAGGCTTTAGTAAACCCCCTAAAATCTTCAACAAGGTCGACTTACCACTGCCGTTGTTGCCCAGCAGCATGCAAAACTCACCCGACTGCACTGTCAACGAGCAGTCCTCTAAAACCGTTTGCCCAGAAGGCCATTCAAACCGCAAGTTGCTGACTTGAATAGCCCCAGAATCGTTAAACGCAGCCGCGTCGCCAGGCACTAATCTTGACTCCTCATCACATCACCTACTGATCGCTGCTGAGGGCAAAGAACCCTGGCGGACGCCCCGAAGCTGTAGCAGTACCACTCTTCTCAAAGATTTGCACTGCTGCCAGTTCACTACCTAAAACGCTGACGCGCTTGTTGGGTTGCTGGTCACAGGTGAGATCAACGAGTTGACTGCTGCCGCTGCGTATTGCCTCTACAACGGAGTTATAGGTGGCCTCTGCGTCGCTCTGCTCTTTTTTCTGCACCGAGAGGGGCATGGCCGTGTGCTTTAAGGTCAACTCAATCGTGAACATAGTCGAATATTACCCAGTAAGGTTGAGGAACTGGCGGCTTTGGCAAAGCACGCTCTTATATATATAGAGTGTAAGCGGTCGCGATCGCACCCCCTGGGTGGCTATTACATGTAGGGCATGTCACCTGCTAGCAGCTTTGGGAAAACCGGCCCAATCGATTAGTTGGGCTAAACTGTCTAGGCATATTCGTCGCTTGGTATGAGTAAAAATGCTCAATAAAATCGCTGAAACCTAAAGATGATCTGGGTTTTAGGGCTAACCTCCCTAAAAATACCCCCTATAATGATAACTACGGTAAAGAATAGTAAACACTACTCATAATCGGCCCGTCGTTGGCTTGACGTTTAGTCGGTTAGCGGCTTGTCGGTTTAGAGCTAGAGCCATCATCTTCCGTGTATATACCTTGTTGTCAAATAATTACGGAGATCCGCGTATGACCATAGCAATGGGACGCGCGCCAGCCCAGCGAGGATGGTTTGACATTCTCGACGACTGGCTCAAGCGCGATCGCTTTGTCTTTATCGGCTGGTCCGGCATTTTGCTGTTTCCCTGCGCCTTCA
>NZ_JADEWX010000239.1 GCF_015207395.1 Nodosilinea sp. LEGE 07088 | reverse complement strand
CCACCGCCCCTACCACCGCCCGCGACATGCGGGTATGGCTAATATCTGAGTCATCCAGCATGGTGTGACGACAGCCCAGAATAGTGCCCCTGGGATCGGCCTCAGCCTTGGCAAAAATATTGACGATTTGCGTCGCTGGCTGGCCGGTGTTGGCAACGGCCTGGTGTATTGCGTCCAAATCCAGGGCGTGGTGCATGACAGCCTGGCCGATCACCAGGTTGCCGGTGGCGTGGGCGGCATTCCCTAGCACAAAAATTTCGCAGTTTTGCAGCTCGACCCCCGCTGAGGCCGACGCCGTTTTTGAGTAAATCTCAAAGTTACGGCCAATCATATCTGGGGTCATGGGGTCGGGCCCTAGTTCCCCCAGGGCCAGGGCCACCCCCAGGGCAGCGGCCCCCCGAGAATCTGCCATCGACTGGTAGCTGCTGCGCTTCAGCCCCTCGGCCTGAGTCGCCTGCACCAGCGGGCATTTAATCTGTACAAAGCTCGCCTGCTCAGGCTGCAACCCTGCCTCGGCCAGGGCGACATGCACCGCCTCGGCCACGGTCTTGACCATGGCTAACGCCCCAATCTCATCAGGGGCAAAGGGGCGGGTGCGGCTGACCCCCATCACCAGCCCCCAGTGTGGCATAGCATCGGGCGCACTGGGCTGGCGGGTGAAGACATTCAGGTGGGGGCTCAACACCCCCTCCGTGCCCCCCGACATGATGTAAACAATCTCCTTCGCCGCCCCTGGCCCCAAAACCTGGCCCAGGTAGTTTTTTAAGGTCTGGGTGGCAAACCCTCGGGTGAAGTCATTCACACAGCCGTTGCCCTCGGTCTTGCCCAAAACAGCAATAATATGGCTTGGGTTCAGGGTACCCGCCTGAATTAAGGCATCCAAACCGGAGATATCATCGGGGCTGGCCTGGGGAATTTTGTGCAGATCAATGTGCATGGAGCCGATGGGTCAGAGCAACGATCATCACAGCCAGCGGACAAAGCGCTTTTCAAGTACGACAAAAATGCCGTAGAGCGCTACCCCCATCACCGCCAGAGCTAGCAGAGATAAAAACGCCAGGGGCACATTAAAGCTAGAGCTAGCCGAGAGAATGACATAGCCAATGCCGCCGTTAGAGGCCACGGTTTCGGCAATGACAGAGCCGATAAAAGCCTGGGAAATCGCCACCTTGAGGGAGGCAAACAGGTAGGGCATGGTGTGGGGCAGGCCTACTTTTTGAAAGATCTCAAACCGGGATGCCCCCAGCGAAACCAGCACATCCTGCATTTCGGGCTCGACCGTGGCCAGGCCAATGGCGACATTGACCGCGATCGGAAAAAAGGCCAGTAAAAATGCGGTCAGAATCGCTGGTACGGCCCCAATGCCAAACCAGATCGACATCAGCGGCACCAGGGCCACCTTGGGAATGGTGTTGAACCCAATCAACAGAGGGTAAATCGTCAGGTTGGCCAGCTTAGAATAGCCAATCACAAAGCCCAGCAGCACTCCCAAAACCAGCGCCATTAGGAACCCCACCACCGTGGTAAACAGGGTGATCCAGGCATTTTTAGCCACCGCAGCACCCCACTGAGGAATTTCCGCCAGAATGGCGGAGGGGGCCGGCAGGATAAACTCTGGAATCGAAAATAGCCGCACCGATACTTCCCAGACCACAAACAGCAGCACGGTGGTGGCCAGGGGTAGCAGATAAGCCCCATGCTTAGAATCCACCAGGGATTTAAACCCAGGCAGGGCAATATCGGTTTGGATGGGCTCGGTCACAACCATGGCAACTCTCTTTAATCAGTGGGTTTACTGGGGCATGCCCCCTTGAGCTGAGGTAACGTCTGGCTAAGATTCTTCCTAGAGGTGGGCATTGCCCACCCTTGCATCTTGAGCATCTTCCTTAAATTGTAGGTGTTAAATTGTAGGTGTTATTGGGGGAACAAGCCCACAGGTCGAGTTTCTGGTCAAGCGATTCGGCTATCCCTCCAGTACTCGGCCCCACAAGTCGCTAGAATCAGTTAAAGCAGTATGAGTGGCTTAGCACGATGATCCCAACCGTTATTGAGCAATCCGGGCGTGGCGAGCGCGCGTTTGACATTTATTCCCGCCTATTGCGGGAGCGCATTATCTTTTTGGGGCAGCAAGTAACGGCCGACTCAGCCAACCTGATTGTGGCCCAGATGCTGTTTCTCGAAGCCGAAGACCCCGAAAAAGACATTTATCTGTATATTAACTCTCCCGGCGGTTCTGTCAGTGCTGGGCTGGGCATTTACGACACCATGAACCACATTCGCCCCCAGGTCTGCACCATTTGCGTGGGGCTGGCGGCCAGCATGGGGGCCTTTTTGCTGACAGCGGGCGAAAAGGGCAAGCGCATGAGTCTGCCCAACTCGCGAATTATGATTCACCAGCCTCTAGGCGGTGCCCAGGGGCAAGCCACCGATATTGAAATTCAGGCGAAAGAGATTCTCTACCTGAAAAAGCAGCTCAATGAGGCGATGGCCAATAACACCGGTCAACCCCTCGATAAAATTGCCGAAGATACCGAGCGTGACTTTTTTATGAGCCCGCAGGAAGCTGTCGCATATGGCCTGATCGACCAGGTGATCGATCGCACCTCGGTAGGCAGCCGCCCCATGATCGTGAAGTAGGGGCCATTGCTAGGCTCGCTATGCCATGATCTCTCAGCCCAGAGACTACGCCCTTTAGGTAATTTCTTCAGGCTAGGCGCTACCGAAGGCGGGTTGGGTCTCGAGGTAGAGCAAAAACTCTAGCAGCTCATCGTCGGTGAGGTCATGGCGCGATCGCTTGCCGTAGGTTTTTTCTAAAAACTCGCGGCCTTGATTGACATCCCATCCCAGTCGCTGAAGCTCAACATCGGTCTGGGCAATAATATCTGACAGATCAATCGGGGCGACTTGCCCGATCTCTAAATCGATAAAGTCGTCGGTAAATTGATTGTCACTGGCAGCCAGCGGGGTTAACGACAATACCTTCGGGGCAGGCGGTACAGCCAGGGCAATGGGTGACGAAACCATCGTGGGCAATAGCGTTTCATGGTCTGACTCTAGCGGCGGGTCTAGAGCAGGCAGCTCGGGCACAGCCGCCCTGGGAGGTAGTTTAACAGGGTACTCAGCAGTCAGAGCTGGGGTGGGTGGGGCTTCATCCACCGAAGACGGGTCTAACGTAGCCAACCCCAACCGTTCTAGGGCCCGCTTTGTGGCCAGATCTTCGGCCTGGGTTAGATCGGTATGGGTACCCATACCGCAGGCCAGAGTCACGCCCTCGGCCCCGACACACACACGCACCACATAGAGACCATCGTGGATGGTGAGCAGATCAGAGGTCAGACTACCCTGGGGATATGCTTGTCGAAATTGCAGCAGTAGCGAACTCAGCACGCCAGACGTCTCCCCTGTGGGTGAATGGTAACCGTACTATTCTAAGAAAGCGGAGCGCGTTAGACTGAACTCATTACGCTGCCAGCCAGGCAAGTTAAGCGCAGACCAGGGCTAGCCCCTCACTGTCTTGCGACCGCAGGCTAGGTAGGCGTTGTGCTTTTAACCCAAACCCTTACGATGGCTGCCCTAGGCGGCTAACTTAAGCTAATGCTAGACCGATTGCTCGATATCTCTACCAACTTTGGCGTCGATACCCTACTGCTGCTGCCAGTGTTAATTGCCCTGGAGGCAGTGCTGTCGGCAGACAATGCGATCGCATTAGCGGCGATCGCCCAGGGTCTCGATAGTGAAGCCATGCAGCGTCGGGCGCTCAATCTAGGGTTGCTAGTAGCCTTTTTGTTGCGGGTAGGCCTCATTTTAACCGCTGGCTGGGTACTGCAATTTTGGCAATTTGAGGTGATGGGGGCCGCCTACCTGCTGTGGCTGGTATTCAAACACTTCACCGCTAGCGATGACGATGGCCATGCCCACCAACCCCGATTTGCCAATCTGTGGCAGGCGATTCCGGTTATTGCCTTTACTGATCTGGCCTTTTCCCTCGACAGCGTCACCACTGCTCTGGCCCTATCCGATGATGTGCTGGTGATTTTGCTGGGGGGCACTATTGGCATTATCACCCTGCGGTTTATGGCGGGGCTATTTATCCGCTGGCTAGAAGAGTTTGAGCATCTCGAAGATGCGGGCTTTATTACCGTGGCCTTTGTGGGTATTCGCCTGCTGCTACGGGTAATCGACTCTGGCCTAGTGCCCCCAGAATGGGTCATGGTGCTGATGATTACCCTCGTCTTTGCCTGGGGGTTTTCCCAGCGCACCGAAACTGCACAAGCTGTGGCGGCAGAGCCTGCGGCCAATGGCACGGTGCCTACCATCGCCGAGTTGGAGGCTGAGCACAGCACTCCTTTGAAGGCTAAGTCTGGTCAAGATGAGCCTACCCCGGCCCTACCGCTCCAGCATGACTAGTGCTGCTCGCCAATATCATTCCAGGTAAGAACACCAATCGCTCCAGCCGCCAGCGTAAAGCTTGGCCATGGGTCGCCCGGCCAGGGTTTGACTCAACAAGTTGACGCAGGCCGTGACGCCAGAGCCACAGTAGACGATGACCTCATCGGCGGCATCGAGCGCAGCCCAGTGATCGGCCAGCTGCTCAGGAGGTTGCATTTGGCCAACGGAGTCTGAGACAGCTTGCCAAAAATAGTTCACCGCGCCGGGAATACTGCCCGCGATTGGGTCAATGGGTTCGACTTCGCCCCGATAGCGCTCGGGCGATCGCGAATCAATCAGCATCGAGCCCTGCTGACGGCGGCGCACGTGATCAATATCTACGACCCAGTTCTGGCGCTGAGCCGGTATAAAGTTCCCGGGCCGGGCCTCGGGCTGCGCCGTGGTGACGGGGTTACCTGACTGTACCCACCCACCCCAGCCGCCGTCTAAAACGGCGACGTTGTCGTGCCCCAGATAGCGCAACAGCCACCACAAACGCGCGGCAAATGCAAATTGTGAGTCATCGTAGGCGACCACCAGGGTAGAGTCTGACCCCTTAGACATCACTCCTATGGTCGTCAGCAGGGTCGTCAAATCTTCTATCGGGGGGAGAGGATGTCGCCCACCGTGACGCTGCACCGGGCCAGACAAATCTTGGTTTAGATCCACATACCAGGCCCCAGGGACATGGCTCTGGGTATATTGCTGGCGACCCTGGTGCGGGTCAGCTAAGGCAAAGCGACAGTCCACCACCACCACCAGAGGGTCGTCCAGATGCTGGGTCAGCCAGGCCGTAGAAACCAGGTTGCGAGGACAAGTCATAGCCAAGAAACAGGAGTCTAGAAGTAGGATATAAGGTGCAAAGCTACCGACGGTCAGCTCTTTGCAGTCTGTGGATGCTATTTACAGATGTCTCAATAGTTTACGGTCAAACCGTTTCAGCAGCAGACCACAATCGTCGAGACGCACATCATGACTAGGGAACCGCCATCGAGTACTGACGCGCTCAAAGCCGACATTCAATCAGCCACAATCTGGATTATTGCCCTCAGTATCAGTCTGATGGTGCTGGGCATTTTAGCCATCTTGATGCCGAGAATCGCCTCAGCCTTGTTTACCGCTGCCATTGGCTGGATAGCTTTGGGCGGGGGCCTGATTCAGTTGATTCAGGCCTGGCAGGCAAAAGTCGTCTGGGGGCTTTGGCTCAGCTTTGGGGCGGGTATTTTTTATACCATTGCTGGCCTTTACCTGCTATTGAATCCTCTGAAAGCAGCGGCAATTCTGGCCCTGGTTTTTGGCCTACTGCTCATTGTCGAAGGTATTTTCACCATCACGATGGCGTTTGTCTACCGTGTTGGGGGCAGAATGTCGTGGTTTGTCGCTATTAATGGCATCATCACGCTGATTTTAGGCATTTTGGCCATCAATCGCTGGCCCATTAACGCGCGCTGGCTGATTGGCTTATACCTAGGCATCAGCCTGTTGCTAAGTGGGGCTTCGCTGTTAGGATCAGCCCTGGCGGCTCGCCAGGATGCAGCCTAGGATCGCGATACCAATGCCCAGTGACTACATTTTTTTTGCTCAGCATGGCTGGGCCGACACCAACCAGGCCATGCTGACGCTGGCCAAGCGGTTGACCAGCGAGAATGCCCAGGTGGTCGTCCCCTGTCTGAACTACGCCATGACCTGGCTGCGCATGGCGCCTCTAGTGGACGAAGTGGATGCCATAGCCACCAGTACCCTGGGTCAATACCCTCATTTGCCGCTGCGCATCGTTGGTCATTCGATGGGGGGGCTGATTTGGCTAGAGGTGCTAAATCGGCATCCTGACTGGTGGCAGCGGGTCGATTTTTTGGTTTTGGTGGGGTCACCAGTGGGCGGTGCAGACTTGGGCCGCATTCTCGACCCGCTGCAGGTGGGGGTAGGGGTGGCGGCTGACCTAGGGCGCGATCGCCGCCCTTTGGCCAGTCGTATTGCCGCCGCTATAAACACCCTCTCTATTGCCGGAGATGTCGATGGCGGTAGTGACGGCACGATCACCGTAGAAAGTACGCGGGTACCCAACGCGCAGTTTGTCTGTTTGCAGGGCATTAGTCATTCAGCGCTGCGCTGCCATCCTCGGGTAGTCGATCAAATTCAGCAATTTTGGCAGGGCCAGGTTCTCAGCGCCCCGCTATGGCTGCATCCCCTGGTAGAGCGGCTGCGTCAGATACCGGGCATGACCGATGCCCATCGACGCGACTTTTCCCTGGCTACCCCCTGGCACACCTTTGCCGATGGCACCAGCATCTGCCTGTGGTGCAGCCCGGTTGGCATTTATCACGTGTTTTTGACCTCGGCCCAGGCAGACTGCCTCTACTCAGGCTATGTGGGCTGGCTGCATGTTGGCGATATGTGGCGAGAACTGGAAGCCCTCCGCGCTGACCCAACGTTAAGTGCTGCCTCAGAACCTTGAGGTTTCAGCTATTGCAGGGG
>NZ_JADEWX010000238.1 GCF_015207395.1 Nodosilinea sp. LEGE 07088 | reverse complement strand
GCCCAGCGCCCATGACAGATCCAGAACTGCGTCAACTGGTTGAGAGCAATGCCCGCACAGCCCAAGCCATTCTAGAAGCCATGGCCGCAGCTCGGTTAGAGCGCGAAGAAGCCCGTGACGAGTTCTACGCCGGGATGCAGCGGGTGGATGACGCAATCCAGCGTTTGACCACGCTGCAAGAGAGCGTGATTAATCTGTTGTCCTCTCTGGACGAAGATCGCCCCACCGTTCTACGAAAGCTCAACAGCATCGAGAACAAAGTCGATCGCCTGCTGGGAGCCTAACCGAGGTGTTCCCTGTGGATGAGCGGGTGAAGGATGTTCGCTTTACGGAAGACACCATCAGCGTCGAGCTAATGGATGGCTGCGCGATCGCAGTGCCGTTAGTCTGGTATCCGCGACTGCTGAACGCATTGCCCCAGCAACTCGCCCAGTGGGAAATCTGCGGCGGCGGCTACGGCATCCACTGGGAAGCCCTGGACGAAGACCTGAGCACTGAGGGAATGCTGGGCGGCGCATCTGCCCCAGAAGCAAGAGCACGTTAGGAGCGGCAATTCAACCCGCAATGCTCTGGCCATGAGGTTGGGTAACATAGTAGAAAACACCCCTCACCCAGCTATGGCCCAAGCCACCGACGACCTTAACGCCAATCCCACCCAGGCGCAGCAGATTCTCGAAGAAGTGCGGGAGCTGCGCCAGGAGGTTGAGCAGGCTAACCAAAAAAATAACGAATTTAACCAGAAGTTTGACAACTATCAGAAGGCAACGCAGTGGGTTGTGCAACTCGCCTTTAGCCTGATTGCCGCTGCTACTGTGACCGTTATCGTTTCAACGGTACTGGGGCGGTGAGGCAATCGCGCCCTGTCTATCGTTCGCTAGCCGTGTCATCCTCAACAATATTGCCCAGGTAGAGCCGCACAAACTCCTTAGCCGCCAAGGGGTTCAGGGTTTTGAGCACCTGGGTAATCTCAACAATCGTTTCTGAAGATGGCTCGCGCTGATCGTGTACCCACTTAAAAACCGCAGAGCGATCAATTCCCAAAGCAACCGCCAGTTTATTTTGGCTAATGCTGTGAGTCTCTAGAACCTGCTTCAATGCCTGATTTGCCCTTCCCATGCCTTTGATCGTCCCAAAGGATGGCGAAGGGGTAAATGTTGTCTACTCCGACAACATCCGCTATAGTTCTCCTTGTGGTCGCAAAAGACAACATTAAGGACAAGTCCATGTCAGAAGAATTTATTCCCAACAGCGAAATCTACAGCGCCCCTCGTTCGGCTGAGCACAGTCGAAGCCCCGGCAGCCCATCCCCCACCTAGCCCAGCCGCGAACCTATCCATATCACCCTCATTGGCTCTGCGATTGGCATCGATCTGGTGGTCAAAATCCTCCATCGCCTCGGCTTTGCCGAAGCCCGTGCCTGGAGCAAACTCCAAAACGACCCCAACACCGGCAGACCCATGCGTGTGCTCACCAAATGGCTGCGGTACTAGCTAACATCAGACGGGTGCTCACCCAGCTTGACCCACATTTTTCTCACCCGAGTCATCTGAGGGCGATTCATCTTCAGCATAGCCACGGTGGCCCGCCCGATCGCCGTCAGCCCAACTACCTCAATGGCTTCAGCATTCCAGCCAAAGTGGTCAGTCCAGCGTTGCTGCTGGGGATGAAAAAGCGGGGTGATGGCCTGGGTCTCTGGGTCTATGGCCGTTTGGCGATTGGCCTTGTAGCGATTGCACGTAGGGCAGGCCAGGCAGAGATTCTCAAAAACGGTAGCGCCACCCGCTGAGAGCGGCACGATGTGATCAACCTCAAAGGTAGTGACAGTCAACGCCTCTGCGGTACGGCAATAGGCATAGCAGTTGGCAAAGCGATCGCGAATCTGCTTTTGAATGGCGCTAGGAATATAGGCACTCACGAGGCTAGCTGGCTCAGGTGTTCTAGAGTGTAGCGGGCTCTAGCCTTGAGGACATTGAGGTCATCCACCCGTGCCAACAGCTGATCGAGGATAGTCAGGTCGTCCGCTAAAAGTTCTCCTTCTGCATTACGGCTCAGTAAATCATGGAGCTGGCTTTGCGCGTCTAGCGATAGGGCGCTTTCTGCGAGGGCGACTAACTCGTCATTGCTTAGGCCTGTGAGCAACTCAGGGTCATTATGGGTAGCCGTTAGCTGATGATAGGTTGCTAAATCCAGCAAGACCGAGACTCTTTTACCCGACTCATCGGTTACGTAGCGTATATCCTGAACCATGGCTGACTCCGCCGCTAGACTAAAATTTTTGCCTTGGGATGACAATTCTTGCTCAATGACAAGCTTAATGGCAACGCTAGCATCAACCACGCAGCGAGTGGGGTCACTCATCATATCCCCGAATTTCTCGTAGGAGGGTGACGCTGTCGGGGGCGATCGCAGAAGGTCTCCATCGCGTTTGATGAATATCTTGCAGAATTTTCGCTTGGCTCTGCCGCTGGGTTTCTATCTCCAGCGCTCTCTGAAGCAGCGTCAAAATTGGCTCGTTAATGGAGCGAGACTGAGAGAGAGCCATACCCTGAATTTGGGTGTAGAGAGAATCGGGTATTTCTAGGGTACTAAGTTGAGTCATTGGCTTTGTCTTTGAGATTTCTATCTAAAGAAGCTTAGTTGATTGTCTGTGGGCTAATTGAATGGGACGGTGCGATCGCGACTGGCAGCAAAACTTAGACAAGCTAGAATATCGGTCTGGGTGAGGTATTGAAAGTCTTCCAGAATTTCCTCGTAGGTCATGCTAGAAACCAAATATTCCAGCACATCGTAAACCGAAATATGCATACCCCGAATACAGGGCTTGCCGCCGCGCTTGCCAGGTTCAATAGTGATGATGTCTTGGTATTGCATAAAAAGCAGCTCTTCTAAACATGCTCTAACCGCTCAGCAATCCAGACCTTAATTATTGACTGGCGGCTTATCCCTAACCGCAGTGCTTCCCGATCCAGCGCCTCAATCATCCAGACTGGGAAATCGACATCGATGCGCCGCTGCTCGTAGCCAGGGCGTCTGAGCTGAGACAGATCGAGGTCATCAATGATGTCCTCCTGGCCCTCGTCAAACTTTTGGTCAAACGCTTCCGCCTTCATACCGTTCCACCCCTGCTGTCGTGCTCGCCTAACAGAGATAATGCGAACCCTACCTTCTCGGTAGATCACAACCGCTGCCTATATTCACCAGTTTATGGGCCTTACCAATGGATAGGAGACCTTTTTGATACAAGTAAATAGTTAGCTCTCGCTGGAGCTGAGTCAGTCGCTCATCGTAGGCTAAACCGGGGCGCTGGCACGCTGAACAAATCCTGGAAGCGGGCTTGACGCTCTGCCACCGGCTCCGGCGCGTCGTACCAGAGGCTTTCGTAATAGAAAAAAGCCACCCCTAGCCCCTGGGCCGTCGATCGCAGCACCTGGGATTGAATCATCGACATTGGCATGGGGCGATGGCGTAACCCAGTCAGGATGCCAATGCCCACCGGGATCTGCGTTTGGGCCATCTGAATTTCGGGCCGCAGAATTTGATCCGTAAAGCTGTTCATGTCCCAGCGGTAGACCTGCACCAGCAGCTCATCCACCAGTCCACGGTTGATCCAGCCCACCCAATCTTGCAAAAACGAGTTGTAGGCCGTGTCGTAGGGATTGGGAGACACAGAAAAGATCGCTTGGGGCCGATACTGTTTCACCGTCTGGTTGAGCTGAGCCACAAAGTCCGTAATCTTGTCCGCCCGCCAGCGCATCCAGGCCGGGTCCCGAGGGTTACTGGGCACCGGCTGTTCGGTTTCCTGCTGGTATAGCGACCGGGTGTAGGGGTCGTAGCCAAAGTCGCTGGGCAGGGCAGTGTGGTCGTCGAACTGAATGCCGTCAATGTCGTAGCGGGCGGCGATTTCGGCCACCAGACTGGTGATGAACTGCTGCACCTCCGGCTTAAACGGGTTGAGCCACATCACTTCCCCCGCCGCACTGCCCGAGGTCTGGCTACCGTCTTGGCGCTGGGTCAGCCATTCCGGGTGAGCCAGCGCCAACTCGGATGACGGCGGAGCCATCAAGCCAAACTCAAACCACGGGATGACCAACAAGCCCTGATGGTGAGCTTGGTTAATCACGTCCGCCAAAATGTCCTGCCCGGCAGCGCCTCGATGAATGTAGGGGATTCCGGCTCGCTGGGCGATCACGCTGGGATACAGGGCATAGCCCGAATTCCAGACCACAGGATAGACCGTATTGAAGTTGAGCTGAGACAACTCGGCCATAGCGCTCTGCACCCGAGAGGAATCCCGCAGGATATTCATATCGTTGGTGGTCAGCCACACACCCCGGATTTTCTGAAAGCTCTCAGGAATCGGCGTAATCTCCCCTGGCTCAGCCCCCCAAGGCACCACCGATGGCGGAAGCAAGGCGATCGCGGGCTCACCCAGCATCACCACCGCCAGCAGTGCGGCCCAGAACAGCAGAATCCGGTGTTTTAGCTTGTGTTTGAGCTGAGAAGTCATAGGGGGAAGAGCTATTGGCTGTCGGCTATTCTGTTGGCTTTAACTTTTGGACGCGATCGCCTTGATCCCGTCCTATTATTCAAGACATATCTCTATGCCCAAAATCCGGACGATTGATCAATTTCAAAAGTTGCACCATCGATAATAACAGGGGGATTGACGCTAGGCCTAGTGAGTTTTCGTTGTGTGCCTAGCATCTCTAAGTTTGCTGGCACGGGCCCACTACTCGGCAACCATTTCGGCCAGGGTTTCTAGCACCAGGGTTTGCTCGTCGGGGCTGATCTGCCCCAGCGGCTTGACCAGGCGAGTTTTATCTACGGTGCGAATTTGATCTAGAACGATTTGCCCGGTCTTGCCCTGAAACTGACAGGCCACACGGGTCGGGTAGCGGCGACCTTTGGTGGTCAGATGAATTTCTTGCAGAATCTTTGTTTGGTTCTGTCGCTGGGCTTCAAGATCCAGCGCTCGTTGAAGCAGCGCCACAATTTGATCGTTGATGAAGAGAGACTGAGACAGAGCCATACCCTGAATTTGGGGACATAGCAGTAGGTTAGGTGGCACCTAGAGGAACCCAACAAAGCTAGTTATGCAGCCTAATCCATTGTCCATTACGCTACTCCTATGCTGCGCTGTTTGAATAGTTGTAAACAGGAACCTGAACGAAATGATCCGGCTCCTGTTGATTTAAGATTGTTTGCTGTAAGCGCTCTACAGTTGATGGAGAAAAAAACTGCTCACCTGTTTCTTCGTTGACGCGAGCGGGCACATTTTCGATCAAAATAATCTGACCGTTGAGGTGTAGGGTATAGGTGACCTGCTTTTCGACCAGGGTTTCTTGCCATTCAGTTGCCATCGCTAGCCTATCTCCTTATCGTAAAGTCGCTATTCCATTTGTCGGCTTCAGACTCGTATAGAGTAATGATTTTAATAAGTGGCCGTGAGGGATAGCTACATTGAATATGAAGAGGTTGCTGTGTTTGTGTAAATCCCAGAATTAAACAACTAGGCCCATATTTGTCATCTGGATAGTCTTCAATAACTTGACCGACTGCGATTGCCTCTCGAACCTCCTGAACCAAAACCTGACGCATAATAGATTGATCAACGGCGTGCTTAGAAAACTCAAATTGGTCTTCAGAGAATTTCTGACCTATGCCTTCAATGCTCGCAGTCATAGTAGCTATTGTAGCAGCGTAGGTTGGGTAGCGCGATCGCAGAACCTAACTTAGATGATGAGCCTAATGTTGGGTTACACTTCGTTTCACCCAACCTACTTACTGTCAATACTACCTTGGCAGAGTACTCGTTGGCATGTAGTTATTGTCGTGGGTGAGTCGTGACCCCTGAAATTTGGGTGGCGTCTTTAGGATGTGTCAGTATTCTTGCCACGATATACCTTACAGCACGGCCCACAGCTCTCCTACGAGGCGCAGGTTCGATTTTGGTGCTGGTGCAGCAACGCTCATTGGATACAATCATGCCTACCTAGCATTCTCAGTCACAGCCCTAGAGCATCGGTTCAGTATGGCTAGGAACCGGGTTTCTTCGTTGGTTTGCCTACGAGATTTGGTCGTTATCTAGAATAAATTCAAGGTTCTGAGCGCCGTGAAGAACTCGAATAACTTCCACTGTCTCAGGGTGAATTTGATAGAAAATAATATATTTGTTGAAGCCTTTAATAGGGTACTGACGGATTTGAGCGATCGCAAGATTGCTAAACCCACTCAACCTGCCTATGTTAGGTAATTCGGCAATGCGTTGAAATGTAGCTTCGGCAGCATGTAGAAAGCGATCGCTCGCATCGAGATTGTCAAGACTGATGTAAGTGGCATGGGCAATCAGGTCTTGAATAACGATGGGGCGCTTGACCAGGTTAGCCATTTTGGGCGCTGTCGCTGTCGCTGTGGTTTTGGCGAACAGCGGCACGAATAGTCTCCCAGTCTGTGGAGGTCATAGGCGTTGCCTCCCCAGAAGCGAGCCCTTCGAGCAGGAGAGGTTCGAGGTGCTCTTTGCGGGCTTTGTCTTGTTGAATGAGGGCCTGGATATAAGCGTCGGCAGTATCGTAGTGACCCGCTGCGATCTGCTCTTGTAGATAGGCTGTAAGGGCCTCGGGAAGGGAAACGGTTAAGTTGGTCATAGAGTTTTCGCTATATAGGGTGAGACATCACCTACGACAATCATAACTATTCCTAACGATTCTTCAGCGCCGAGGATTTCGTTAAGCACTGGAATAACCTAATAAAGCAAAGTCTATCGTTGGGTTTCACTTCGTTTAACCCAACCTACTCACTTACTAACCTCTCGGGCCACAGAAACGGCCTGTGGATTGCTGATTGTGACGTAACTTCTCAATAACCGCTGGTAAGACGGTGGATGTGTAACCGGCAAGGGGTTGTCAAGAGCGCAAAGATCTGGTCTAACAGAGGAATGAATCTAGTGCCAGAGAACCTGAAATCCAAGCCGTCAT
>NZ_JADEWX010000025.1 GCF_015207395.1 Nodosilinea sp. LEGE 07088 | reverse complement strand
TGGTTTGGTAGGATGCAGGAAACATATTGGTTTAGGGGAGCTGCACTGAGGCTCCCTATTTTTTGTCCCCTTTATTGTCTCAAAGCCCTGTACCGCATGACGTTGAGTACCCTTGTCACCCGTTAAGCGCTGGATGACTTTAGCTCAACGACAAAATCTGGACAAATGGGCGCAAAGGACGCCTTCTCGTCCCCTGTTAGTGCATTCCAGCGTTCAAGCCGAATCCACGCCGCATCGGGCGATCGCATTGCTCCATTGGGCAGCGTAAAGCCAGCACTTGAGTCAAAACCTAGCCCATTACCATCCTGCTCAGCCCAGTTGCCAATCTGCACAGCTAAATTGAAGTTACGGTTTCCCGTGTCTGAAAAGGCGGGTGGCATGATGATCACCTCTCCGTTGGCACTGCGCTCAATCCGCAGATCACGATTGGCCTGACAAAATTCATAGAACTCTGCCATCGTCATCTCAATCGGCATCGGCAGGTTTACCGTCAGAGGAATGCTCTCCGTCTGAATCAGCAGCGTTGTCATGGGTCACCTTTGGTCATCCAATCGCAAAGACTTAACATAGATCATTACCGCTGATCCTAGTCCTGATCGAGTCAAGTGACACCAAAAAGCTAGCCAACGGCTTGAGTCTCACGCTACGTCACCCCTTAGCCTCTAGTCATCAACCGTACACGTTTGGATAGGAGCGGAAGGGCATTATGTCTAACCTGCTGCAAATTGGGGAATTGGCAAAACAGACCGGGCTGTCAATCCGCACCTTGCGGTACTACGACGAGATTGGTCTGCTGGTGCCCTCATACCGCACCGAGGCAGAGTATCGACTCTACAGCGAAGCCGATATTGCTCGACTTCAGCAAATCTTATCGCTGCGGCAGTTGGGCTTTGCGCTTAAAGAAATCCGCGAGTGCCTGGAGAATCCTGAATTTTCCTTGCCACAGGTGATTGACCTGCATCTAGCGCGCCTGCAGGAGCAGATGGCGGTATCGCGATCGCTCTTCACCCAGCTCAGCCAGATAGCTCAACAGCTCCAAATCTCTCAGACCGTTGCGGTTGAAGACCTGATCACCACAATGGAGACGATCACCATGACCCAGCAATATTTGACCCAAGAACAGCACGATTTACTCGAAGCTCGACTCCAGCAGGGAGAGGCCGAATGGCAGCAGTTCCTGACCCAGGCGCGATCGCATCTAGCCGAGGGGCGCGACCTCAACGATCCGGAGGTCCAGCAAATGGCGTGGCAGTGGCGAACCAGCATTCTCGGATTTGTCGGTGGCGATCTACAGCTCTACGAAGCCCTGATTCAGCTTTACCAACAAGAAGGGGCTGAGGCGGCTAGCTGGGGCACGTTGGATGCGCCGACCTTGGAATACATTCTCAAAGCGGTGGCGATGCTATCAGTCCGGGAAGAGTTAGTCGGTTTTGCGCTGGGTCGCTTAGCACCAGAAACCCATGCGGTGCTCACCCAAGGCCAGGAAGCCATGCGAACAAAGTTGCAGATCAACGACTTTATGGGTACAGAGGGTCTGCTGCTGGGACTGCTCGCAGTGGAAACGAGTGTGGCAGCCCAGGCTCTGGGGGAACAAGGCGTGGATTTTGCCACGGCAGAAACCCTATTGCGCGACTGGTTAGCCTGCGCTACGTCACCTGCCGAAATTCCCGCCAAAATGCCGTTTACCCCTCGCGCCAACCACGTATTGGAACTGGCTGCTCAGCAAGCGCAACAGCAGGGAGAAGATCAGATTACCCCGGAACATTTGCTGCTCGGCATTTTGCAAGAAGGTGAAACCGGTGGCGGCATGGCGATGCGCGTTTTGCAGGCGTGTCGGGTGGACTGCGATCGCCTGAAGCAACGACTCAGGCCCTAGAAGGTAAAAATCTCGCAGATGGTCACCTACCTGGGTTGTATCTCATATCCCCACCTCTAATCCCCACATCTGGGGACTACGGCTCCCCACATCCGTTTGTAGTTTTAATCAGACATCCCAAGAGGAGCCTGATCATGAATTTGCAAAAGCAGATGCTGACAATGGAAACGAAAGCCAAGCTATCCACCCTGTGGATATTTTTTCTACTCAATATGATCTTTCGGAACCTGCATGAACTGGCTAAGCCGGAATATCTGGAAGAGCTGATGAACGGGCAAGTATCCGAACAAATGCTGCTGTTGGCTGGTTTCATGATCGAGGTGCCGATCGCCATGGTGCTCTTCTCTCGGCTATTGCCCTATGGCACCAATCGCTGGACTAACATGATTGCCGCCGCGATCGTCCTCTCGCTTGCGATCGCGTACGGGACGATCGACCTGGATGATACCTTTTTCCTGATCGTTGAGAGTGCTGCGCTGTTGTTCGTCATTTGGTCGGCATGGCGGTGGCGAAACCCGCTTCTCAATCAACCTGCGATCGGGCAGAAAGTGTCGTCATAAAAGCAATCTGTTAGAGAGAAAACCGATGAACAAAGTTGCTGTATTTGGCAATGCGGGCGGGGGCAAGTCAACCCTCAGCCAACGCCTGGCGGACATGACCGGGCTGCCCTGGGTGCCGCTCGATTCCCTCCAGTACCAGCCCGGTGGCGGCGAAGTGCCCCATGCCGAGTTCAAAGCGGCTCACGATGCGCTGTTGCAGCAAGACCAGTGGGTCGTGGATGGTTTTGGCTCTCTAGATACCGTGTGGAAACGACTGGAGGTGGCTGATACTCTGGTGTATCTCGATATGCCCCTATGGCGGCACTACTGGTGGGTGACAAAGCGATTTCTCAAGGGCGTTTGGGTGCCACCTGCTGGCTGGCCGGAGGGGAGCCCGCTATGGCAAGGGACGCTGAATTCCTACCGCACGGTTCGGCTGTGTCACACCAAACTAACGCCCAGATATCGGGAGTATGTGGAGCAGGCGAAGGCGACAAAGCAGGTTTACCATCTGCGATGGTCCTCTGGACCGGTCTTTGACCATCGCCCCAAGACATCGCCCAGTTCTACGAAACCATAGCCGCACAAACTGACGTTACATAGGAGTTGAACCATGGCTAAAGCCACCCAATTTTGGGACAAAATCGCCCAGAAATATGCCCAGCAGCCGATCGCCGATGAAGCCGCCTATCAGAAAAAACTGGCGGTCACCCGCGACTACCTGCGACCCGACATGGAACTGCTAGAAATCGGCTGCGGTACGGGGTCAACGGCCATTCTCCATGCCCCCTACGTGAAGCACATCCGCGCCATTGATTTCTCCGCCAGCATGATTGCGATCGCCCAGGGCAAGGCTGAGCACATCGACAACGTCACCTTTGAACAGGCCACCATTGAAGACCTCGACCTTCCGGCCCAAAGCCTGGATGCGGTGCTGGGCCTGAGCATTTTGCATCTGTTGAAAGACAAGGAGGCTGCGATCGCGCGGATCTACCAACTGCTCAAGCCGGGGGGCATTTTTGTCACCAGTACCGCCTGTATAGGCGACACCATGAGCTGGTTTAAGCTGATCGCACCCATGGGTCGATTCCTCGGGTTTTTTCCCTTTGTCGCCGTCTTTACCACCCAAGCACTAAAAGATAGCCTCACCCATGCCGGGTTCGAGCTAGATTACCAATGGCAACCCGGCAAAGGCAAGGCTGTGTTCATCGTGGCCAAAAAGCCTGGATAAACAACCATGAATCTAGAACTGGATCACGTCTTTATCTTGGTTGAGCCAGCAGCTCAGGTGGCCGATCGGCTGCTTGAGCAGGGCTTTCGAGAAGGGCCGAGAAACACTCATCCCGGTCAGGGCACGGCCAACCGTCGGTTTTACTTTATTTCTACGCCCTCAACGGATACTGAAGGGGTGTTAGAGCTGGCTTCACAAGCAGATCGCCTCTCGATGCGATCGCGCCAAGACCATCTCATGGAAATCACGCTGGATCATCATGACTCGGGGCGCACGGAAGATTATCGCCCGGCCCTGCCGCTAATTCTGCGGTGGTAGACACGGCTTTCCCTATTGCCTACCCCATGGTGACCCAAGCTCGGCGGATTCTGAGCGATCGCTGCTGGCTGGCTGGCAGACCGCAGGTCATCCCCTACAGCACCCGGCCCGAGGCCCCGCGCGGCAAATATTGGCCCATGCCGGGGGTGCCCAGCCAGGTTTCTCCATCGACAATGCACTGGCCGCGCAAAAATACCTTTTTCACTTTGCCGGTGACCTCGCGCCCTTCAAACAGCGAATAGTCCACTAGCGAATGGTGGGTGCTGGCGCTGAGGGTGTGGGTTTCGTTGGGGTCAAACAGCACCAGGTCGGCGTCGCTGCCCACGGCGATCGTGCCCTTGCGGGGAAACAGGCCAAACATTTTGGCTGGGGCGGTGGCGGTGAGCTGCACGAAGCGATTCAGATTAATACGTCCAGCCCGCACGCCGCCGTCGTAGAGCAGTGTGAGGCGCAGCTCTACCCCTGGCGCGCCATTGGGGATGCGGTTAAAGTTTTCGCGGCCAAACTGTTTCGATTTGAGAATTCCTAAGGGGTTCTCGTTCATGCAGAAGGGGCAGTGGTCGGTGGCCACCAGCTGCAAGTCGTCGAATTGCAGACCCCGCCAGAGGGCGTGCTGGCAGTCGTGATCGCGCAGAGGCGGCGTCATCACATACTTAGCGGCCTCAAAGCCAGGGGCGTCGTACTCCGACTGGTCTAAAAACAGGTAGTGGGGGCAGGTTTCGGCAAAGGCATGGATGCCGCGATCGCGCGCTTCCACCACCGCCTCCAGGGCCTCTTTCGCCGACAGGTGAACGATATAGACTGGCACCTCGGCCAGCTCGGCAATCCGAATCACGCGGTGGGCCGCTTCGCCCTCCATCAACCGGGGCCGCGTGAGCTGGTGATATTTGGGCGAGGTGTTGCCTTGCTCCAGGGCTTCTTCGATCAGCGCCTGGATCACCACCCCGTTTTCAGCATGGAGATTGACCATGCCACCGTGGTCGCCGGTGCGGCGCATGGTTCTGAAAATATCGGCATCATCCACCATCAGCACGCCGGGGTAGGCCATGTAGAGCTTGAAGCTCGAAACCCCGTCGTGGTTGATCAGGTCGGGTAGCTCGGCTAGAGAGCCGGGGTTAACGTCGGTGAGAATGACGTGAAAGGCGTAGTCAACACAGCACTGGGGCTCTGCGGCGGCCAGCCTGCGATCGAGGGCGGCCTTGGGGCTATCGTCGTGAAACTGCTGGGCAAAGTCGATGATGGTGGTAGTGCCGCCAAAGGCTGCCGACTGGGTGCCGGTCTCAAAGCTGTCGCAGGTGTAGACATCATTGCCCATGGGGGTTTCCATGTGCACATGGGCGTCAATGCCACCGGGCAGTACCAACAGGCCGGTGGCATCGTGGCGCTCCACATTTTCTACGGTGAGCTGGCGACCAATGGCCTCAATGCGGCCATCTTGAATGAGAATGTCGCCCTGGTAATCGTCTACCGCTGTAACAATGCGCCCACCCTGTATTAGCACCGAAGTCATAGCAAGCCTTGTGACGTGAACGGCTGGCCGAGTTGGCCGGGCTGTCGTCTCCCCAGCTCGGGAGCGCAGCATTGCTATGACTATAGTGAGCGGGTCAGATCTTGCCCATTAAATAAATGTGCAGGTTAGCGGCGATAGTGCAGCTCTTCGAGCCAGGTGCGCAGCTCATCGGCAGAGGCCTGATCGATGGTGAGCTGGCTAATGGGGTCGTAGCCGTTCCAGCGGCGATCGCTCGTTTGCCAGACCCGAGGCTCTGTGGTGGTGTTGAGGTGAGCCAGCAGGCGATCCCAATTCGACGCTAGCCGAGCAGCCAGGTTGGGGAGATGGGATGAGGTGTGGATTGGCCAATAGCTGGTATTCATAGTTCGATCTCCTAATGCGTTGTCGGTGGGATTTCACCCACACCTCATAATAAAATTCGGTAGCAATAACTACAAAAACTTCTTGTCATGGTAACTATGAATAATATTCATGCTTCTGACTCGGTTCTGGTGACAGCTCCAGATCTGTATAGAATTATCAAAAGCTGACAATTCAATAAAACCGTAGTCTACTATACAGATATAAAGACAAAACGTTCATCTCCTTTTTCTGTTAGCTGAGGGCATGCCCCTCGGGTGCTCGGTCAGGGAGACGGAAGTAGGGACACTCCCGAAGGAACGCGCCTCACTACGCCATCGCTTCAAGGAGGCGAATTATGAAACTTACTTATCGCGGTGTTAGCTACGACGCTACCCTTAGCCCTGCTCCTCAACTGGGTGAAACCATTGACACAGGCAGCTATCGTGGCGCGACTGTTGTATTCAAGGCTCTGGCCGAGCTGCCCGCTCAGCCTACTGCTGATTTGACCTGGCGGGGAGTGCCCTATCGTAGTGGTGTAGCGACAGCGGTGTCACTAGCAGCGCCTGTTGCCGCTATTCCGGCGGTTGCTACGAGTTTGGAGACGGCAGCGGCACCTGCTTCAGTGTCCACCACTAATATTCCAGAGCTGGCCCGTAATCTGTTTATTCGTCGTCATCAGCGCAGTCGGCGGCGTGAGCAAGGCATGATGGTGCGCCTGGCTGCCGAAGTGGGCATGTCTGTGGAAGATGCTGGCCATTACGAAAGCCACATTCAGGGCAAAATGCCCCACGATTTCTCCGCTTACGATCGCAGCTCAACGGCCATGAGCTAACGGCACGAAGATACCGTCAATGGCTCGGTGAACTGGCCCACCGAGCCATTTTTTTGTTCTTGGCCCTGCTTTAGTAAGGGACGCTCCAGGTCTCTAGCGTCGCGCAGTCAGGCCGTTAGTTTCTTCAGGTTGGTTGAGTAGTAGAGGCTGAGAATAAGAATGGCTGGCCACGGTTCTGGGCTCGGCCTCGTAGCGCAGGGCGATCAGCCCTTGGTTGGTAGGGGGGCCGTAGGCGATGGCAAAGCTTGTACTGTACTGAGCGATCACCACGTCCATGTCGTAGACCAAACTCATGTAAAACACTTCAGGATCGGGTTTAGAGTGGCCAAAAAACACGGTTTGACAGTCGCTAACATTTCCGGCTCCGGGGGCTGAGCCGCCGCAGGGTCGCAGTTCCACTTGGGCAGCCACTACAGGATGGCATAGGCCGCCCAATAAGCTACCGATCGCTACCCAGAACAGAGCCATAATTTGAAGTTGCATGAACGTACTCTCCTTAGAAAAAGCAATTCGAAAATCCACTAACCTTCGTCCTCCCAGGTTCGAGTCGGCCCAGAGGATGCCAACCTGACCCTGCCAGCCTCTCGCAGAGAGGCTATACCTGATTTACTCAGTCAGGGCCTGGGCCAGCGGTGACGGCAGAAATTGCACCAGACTCAGAGGTAGTGGTTCGCGGCTCAGGGTGTGAGCATAGCGGGCCTGCAAAAAACGTTTGTAGCTGGAGTTTTCGGCAACGTGGGTTTTAAAGAACGCCAGGCCAAGCGCTTTGAAGTACTGCCGGGCCAAATCGGGATCGGGGCCGGAGAGCTGACCGAACAACTCGTGGGGGCGGCTGTAGGTGTGGTTGCCTCCCTGCAGTAGTACGAGATAATTATGGGCAGTCGGCAGCGCCATGAAGGGCTGAATCTGCTCCGGCAGGGCGGGGGCGATGATATCGTTACTGCCAGCCACCATCATGACAGGGACTTGCACGGAACCCAGGCCGTCGGCTCCCAGCAGGCTGCTGGTGATTGGATTAATGGCAAAGACAGCTTTGATGCGGGGATCTTGTAAGGAAGCGGTGGGCATGGTTGACCGCAAGGCCTGGCACTGAAGCGCGACCGATAGGTTGATGTTGGGGTAGGTGTTAATGCAGGTAGCGGTTAGTTGCGCTTGGTTGAGCTGCGCCCCGGCGGCCACAAGGCCGGTGTAGCCTCCCAGCGAAAGACCAATGATACCGACCTGGTTGAGATTGACGGTAGCGACGCCGGGGATAAGGTGCTGGCGCTCTTGCCAAACGTCGAGCAGGAAGGAAATATCCTGGGGGCGATGAACGAATTCTTGCGGGTCGATGGTGTCGGTGGTGTAGCCCTGAAGCAGGTCGTCTAGATATTGGCGGTTGCTACCCGGATGATCTAGGGTAGCTACGGCAAAACCATGGCTGGCTAAATGCTGGGCTAGATCCTCAAAGCTATGGCGATCGGAGACAAAGCCGTGGGATATCACCACTACCGGGACGGTGGCATGGGGAGTTTGCGGCAGGTATAGATCGGCAACAATCTGCCGCTGGCGGCTGGGGTCATTTAGGCTCCAGGTTGCCTGGTGCCACGGCACGGGGCCGGGCTGGGTGAGGTCGAGATCTGAGGCCGGTAGGGGCGCAGCAGCGGCGATCTCGATCACGGCCTGCTGCTGGATAGCGGCGATCGCCACCTCGGTCTGATGAATCAAATGAACAGCGGTTTGTACCAGGGCAAATACTCCTGCCAGGTTAATGCGCAGAGTAGAGGTTGGAAACTGCCGCATGACGTTAAGCAGGGTCAATCCTTCTGGGCTAGCAGCGGCGATCACCAGAGCACTCCGTAGGCCATAGAGGCCATTCTGGCGGCCCTCGGTCTGCACCAGTTCTCCCAGCCGCCTGAGCAATACCTCTCCCATGGGTGAGTAGAGCATTTGGGAGAGGGAGACCACCCCAATGTCGAGGCGAGTGGTCAGCAGCTGATGCAGGTTTTGCTGTCGCTCAGGGGTGAGGCTCCGTAGATAGGGAGCCAGGTGCTCATCGACCTGGTGCTCTTGGGCATAGATTTCTAACGAGGTGGTCGGAATATGACGCTCAAAGGGGCCGTAAGTTAGAGTTACCTGGTCTGCTGCCGTTGCCCCAGGAGCTAGAACCAGGGCGGCAACAAGCGTTCTAAATAGACTTTTGAGATGGTTAACTCGTTTTGACATGGCTGATCCTCCCTGGGACTGCGGGCCAACCGGGCCGATGACACGCCCCAACTATGGCGGGTGCTGGGGTAGAGCCAATACCTGCCTTCGGGTGAACCTAAACGGTTCGCCCGATCGGGTGAATCGACAGGAGGGTGTCAAGTGGCGCCGCGTTCCGTAAGCTGAGTAAGCCGGTCGCCTATCTCGGGTCTAGTCGTGTTTAGATTCGGCTGTTGTTGCGTGGAGTGAGTGGATGAAACCAGCTGCCGCTCGATTGAAATCAGCTCTGGGGGTACTGCAGCCAGACCAGGAGATGACTTCGTCGGCTTACCGACAGTGGCGGCATGGGTTTGTGCTGAGCCGTCTGCGTCTGGCGTTTGTAGTGGCGATCGCGGCCTTTTTGGTCTTTTTTGTCTTTAATTTCGCCATTCTAATTCCGGTCACCCGCCGCAGCGCCGAACTGGATTGGGCTACCACTACCACCGACCAACGGGACTATTTCTTTAGCACCGCGATTCAACTGCTGGGTCTGCTGCTGGGTCTCGTGCTGCTGCGTCTAGCTAAGATGCAACGCCATCCCTGGCGCCTTTTTTTGCTCATCAACATGCTCGTGCTGCTGCTGGCGTCAGTCCTGACACTGTCGCGGGGGGAAGTGTATCTGGATCTGCTGACGTGGTTGCTGCTGATTATGCTCCAGGGGCTCTTAATTCCAGTCTGCTGGCGCTGGCACCTGCTGACTCAGCTGGCCTGCACGCTGCCTCTGTTGATCCTGATAGCCTTGCCAAATATTCAGCTGATTAGCGTTCCCACCGACTTGCAACTGGTGTTTGCGCTCCAGGTCACCCTTTGCCTTGGTTTGGTTTGCCTGATTACTGACTTCGGCATCTACCTCTACGAAGGGGTACTTCAGCGAGAATTTGATCTCAAGGAGCGGTTGCAGTTTTTTCTCCATGCCGTCTCCCACGATCTGCGCACCCCGGTGATGGGCAGCATCATGGTGCTGAACCAGGCTCTCAAAACCCAGCAGCCCATGGTGTTGCTGCCCGCAACGACCCTCGTGCAAATGCGCAACAGCCACGAGCGCCAGCTCCAGCTGATCAACACCCTGCTAGAAAGCCACCACAGCCAGGTCCATGGAATCGAAATTTTTCCCCAGCCCCATTCCCTCCCGGATCTCATTAAAGTGTTGCTGCAAGAGCGCTCTGCCCTCTATCCTCCAGGGGCAATCCAGCTCGAGCTATGGCCAGACCTACCCCCCATCTACGGGGATGCCCTGCAAATTCAGCGGGTGTACGACAACCTCATCAGCAATGCTTTACAGTACAATCGGCCCGGTGTGAGTGTGATTTTGCGAGCCTGGGTTGTAGCGGGCTGGATGCATTGCCAAGTCAGCGATAATGGCCAGGGGCTGGGAGAACCCGCCGCCGCTACTCGAATTTTTGAGCCTTACGCCACCCCGACAACCTCGCATCAACCCCTAAATCTGGGGTTAGGGCTCTACATTTGCCGCCGCATTGTTGAAGCCCACGGTGGCCAAATTAGCGCCAGCAGCCACCCGGCTCAAGGCACTACTATCGTCTTTACCTTGCCGCTAGCTCCTGATTGCCCCCGTTAGCGCCAACCCCCTAGCGTACTAGGCCGTTTCGCAGGGCCACGACCGCTACCTGTACGCGATCGTTCACCGCCAGCTTATTCATCAGGCTGCGTACGTAGGTTTTGACGGTGTTGGGGCTTAAAAAGAGAGCTTTGGCGATGTCTGGGTTGCTGTAGCCATTGACCAGCAGCTGTAGCACCTCCCGTTCGCGACCCGAAAGGGTCGTCACAATGGTGGGCGACACGGCGTCTACCGGCTGGGATAGCGATCTGATTACCTGGGGAGCAATCTGGGCATCCAGGTAGGTATCGCCATCGGCCACCGCCTCGATCGCCCTTACTAACTGGTCAATCTGGGTGCCTTTAACGCAGTAGGCATCCACGCCGTTAGAGAGGGCAGAGACCACCTCAGCTTCTGTTGTGTGGGAGGTGAGCATAACGATTCGGGTGGCCGGGGCGGCAGCTTTGATCTGCTGGGTAGCGGTAATGCCATCGCAGTAGGGCAGGCCCAAATCCATCACCACAATATCTGGAGCCAGCTGGTTAGCCATTAGCACGGCGGCGTTGCCGTCACTGGCTGCGCCCACAACCGTGAGGTGAGGTTGCTCACCCAGCATTTGCCGCAGCCCCAACAACATCATCGGGTCGTCTTCAACGATTAACACCTGGAGTGTAGTTTGCAGCGTAGTCACGGTAGGGCCTAAAGAATGAATCGAGTGGTTGGGCAGAGCAGCTTCCTGTGACCAGAAGCCCTCAGCCTCTCAAGTTTGCCATACCGTTGCCCATAGCGAGTTCATCGGCTGTTTGAGGGAGATGACGTCTAATACGAGAGCTGCCCACCGGTCAGTGTGCTGGCTGTGGAGGGTGGTAAAGCCAGGTCTTGAATCGCCTGCCACTCTTGCTGGGTTAGCGGTTGAACCAAAAACTGACAGCCGAGGCACCTGGCTGCGGCTTGAATTAACGCATCCACGACGGAGGCTGTTGTGAGTCCAGCCCGCACCAGCGTCTGGGCCTGGGTCAGCGGTGGGGCTACTGTCTGAAACACCTGCTGCCACAGATCCGCGTCAGGACTTAGCCCCATCGACCCGTGCTGCAACAGGTAGGGGCCGCGCCGCAGTTGGGCACTGCCGATGACTTTGTGGCCGTTAGCATCCACCAGGTCGGCACTGGTGGCCAGGGCAAAACAATTGTGCAATTCCCTAAAAGGGACGCTCTGCGATCGCAGGTAGGCACGGCTGGGCTGACCAAAATCGAGCGGCACCCCGAGCTGGCCCCAACCCTCAATCAAAAACTGGCAAAGGGTGCGGTAAACCTGATCGCGGCTGCCCTCCAGGTGAGAGGTGACCAGGCTATAGGTCAAATCGCCCTGGTGCAGCACCCCGCGTCCGCCGGTGGGTCGCTGCACCAGCTCAACTGGGCTCCCCTGCCAGGTCAGCTGGTGCCAGTGGGTCGGCACCTGTCGCCGCTGGCTGACCCCCAGGGAAATGGCCGCAGGGGTCCAGGTGTAGAACCGCAGGGCTGGCGGGTGGCCGTGGTGCTGGTGTTGGTCGAGCAGCCAGGTATCAATGGCCATCTGTACTGCACCGGGGGCGTCTAGCCAGGGAATCAACCGCCAGGCGGCGGCGGTCACGGGGCTTCCCCGGCGTGGTAGGAGCTGCGTACCAGGGGCCCAGAGCGCACATGGGCAAAGCCCAGGTCGCGGGCGATCGCCCCTAGGCGATCAAATTCCTCCGGCGTCCAGTAGCGATCGACCGGGCGATGGGCCAGGGAGGGGCGCAGGTACTGGCCCAGGGTAATGCGATCGCACCCCACCCCGCGCAAATCCTGCATGGCTTCGATCACTTCGGCCTCGGTTTCCCCGTGACCTACCATCAGCCCCGACTTGGTGGGGATGGAGGGATCAAATTCTTTAACCAGCGACAGCACACGCAGGGAGCGATTGTACTTGGCTCCCCGACGCACCGGGTCTTGCAGTCGGCGCACGGTCTCCAAGTTGTGGTTGTAGCAGGCGGGCTTAGCCATTGCCACCGTTTTGACGCGCTCAGCCTGACCACAATCTCGCGCAGATCCGCCCCAAAAATCTGGGGTCAACACTTCGATGTCAGTCCCTGGATTCACCTGGCGAATGGTATCCATGACGGTGACGAACCAGCCAGCGCCATGATCGAGTAAATCATCCCTGGCCACCGAGGTGAGCACCACATAGCGCAGACCCAACAGTTTGACTGACTCGGCCACCTGGTCGGGCTCGTGGGGGTCGAGGGGCATGGGGGCGTGGCCCTTGTCTACCTGGCAAAAGGCGCAGGCGCGGGTGCACACCGACCCCAGCAGCAAAAAGGTAGCGGTGCGGTTGGCGTAGCACTCACCCCGGTTGGGGCAGCGGCCCTCTTCGCAAATGGTGTGAATCTGCCGTTCTTTGACAATGCGCTGCACGGTCGACAGCTCACTAGCGTTGCCAATCGGGCGACGCAGCCAGGCGGGCATGCGCTCCAGCTCTGCCCGTAGCTGCTGTCTTTGATCAGTCGCAGATGAAGTCATAGCCCCTCGTAGGGTGGGCACCGCCCACCAGATGTTTGACGCAAAAGCTGCTGAATAGCCGATTGGTAGAGCTCAGACCCACAACCGCCGTCCACCAAAAATGCCAGCATGGCCCCAACAACAGCCCCTATTGGATTCTATCGCGGGTGATTTCGACTGCAACCTGGCCAGTGTAATTGGGGATGGGCGGCGTTAGTTTCGTCACCCGCACGGTAACCCGCTGCAGGCGCAGGTCAGACTCTAGGGCTGAGGTGGCGATCGCCCCGGCCAGGCGCTCGATCAGCACAAATTTTTGCCCGCTAATGATGGCTTGGGTGCTGTTGATCACGGTGCGGTAGTCGTGGGTGTCAGCGAGGCGATCGCTCGCTGTCGCCTGGGTCAGATCTAAATAGAGGGTGATATCGGCCTGAAACCACTGGCCCAGCACAGTTTCTTCCGGCAGTGCCCCCGTGTAGCCGTAGGCGCGAATGTTGGTGAGGTGAATGGCATCCATGCTGGGGTGTACCTCAGTAGAAGAGGGTGCGTGATGGCGCTGAGCCCTCTCGATCACAGCGTCAGGAGCGACTCAAGCGGCCAAATAAAACCCCCCTAAATCAGGGGGGTAAGGGGGTCTGAGGAGGATATCAAACGGTCTACTGTGCTGGGATTGCAGGAAATCCGCAAAATTAATCCGCAAAATAGCTGCCCAGCTTACTTGAGCCAGCCTTTGAGGCGTGCCGCCACTTGCGGCCGCCGTAGCTTGCGCATGGCCTTGGTTTGAATCTGCCGCACCCGCTCCCGCGATAGGTTAAAGATGCCGCCTACCTCTTCTAGGGTGTGGGTTTCACCGGTGGTGAGGCCATAGCGGAGGGTAATGATGTCTTTTTCACGCTCAGTCAGCACCTCGGCCAGCACGCTGGTGATTTCCTGGCGCATCATGTTTTCGCTAATCTTAGACTCCGGGGTTTGGGTTCTGCTGTCTTCGAGCAGTTCCATCAGTTCGGTGTCTTCACCTTTGCCAACACGGTGATTTAGAGAGAGCGATCGCCGCCGCACTTGTTGTAAACTTCTGAGCTGCTCAACCGTAACATCGAGAGCATCGGCCAGCTCTTGCTCGCTGGGGTTGCGCTGTAAATCGCGGCGTAGATCGCGATGGGCTTTCTTCAGCTTGTTCAGCTTTTCCACAATGTGGATGGGCAAACGAATGGTGCGGGCATCGTTGGCAATGGTGCGAGTAATGCCCTGCCGAATCCACCAGTAGGCATAGGTTGAAAACTTATACCCCTTATCGGGATCAAATTTTTCGGTAGCGCGATTCAAACCCAGGGCCCCCTCCTGGATTAGATCGAGAAAAGGCACGCCACGATTTAAATAGCGCTTGGCAATAGAAACCACCAGGCGTAAGTTAGAGCGAATCATTCGCCGCTTGGCGGTTCTGCCGTCGTGGAGTTTTTGGGTAAACTCAGCGTCGCTGAGCTTCATTTTTTCGATCAATTCTTGTCGAGTCGGTTTGCGACCGATTTCTTTCTGAAGCTTGTCGCTGGCTGACTCAACCTTCGATAAAAACCGAACTTGTCGAGCTAGTTCAATTTCTTCGCTGGGCTTGAGCAGCGGATAGCGGGCCATCTCTTTGAAGAAAGCGCCCACAGCATCGTCTGTCAGGGTCTTACTGTATCCCGAGAGCCCCATCTCTGACATGGCCTCAGACTGAGAAAACTTGGCCAAGACCTCGCGATCTTCGTCCCAAGCAGTGAGGTCAGCGGTCAATTCGCTGTCAGTGGTGGAGACTTTTTCTGCCACTCGATTTAAGTCGGTGGCAAATCCATCGACGGTCTCATCAGCCCAGGCTATAGAACTATCTCTGTCAGAGTTATATGTAGTAGTCATGGGGAAAATAAAACTGTATACCTAACGGATTGAAGCATGCAGATTGAAGCATGAATATCAGGCTGCCCTGCCGATGGCAACCCCCCAGCAAAACCTCTCGATCCCAAACTGAATCTTTTGGATTTATTTTGTGAGTCCACAATACGGATTTTTCCTAGAATTCCTAGGCAATGTAACATTTCTTTGGCATCTTGGCGTAGTGTAACAGTGAATCCCGAAAATGAACCGAAAATTCGAGCTAATAACCTAACAATATTTGGCTATCTTTAGGGCTTTGCTCAGTTAGAGATCGCGGCTCAGGAAGCTAGACGGAGTTAGGCGAGTAGTGGAGCCTTAATTGTTAGCTAGACAATGACCGCTCAGATTACCGGAAGAAACTCTCAGACGTGTTTTCCACAGCAAGGAAAAGTTTTCCACAGATAAAAGTCTGTGGAAAACAAATTCTTTCTCCTCTGGAAAAGGCTGGCGTTAGAGGCTAGCTGATTAGGCAAGACGCTTTATGGGAGCTCAAGCGACCGCTTAGACTGACATAGGTACTGTAGGTGGTGAAAGCGCGTGGGCCTTGGTAAGGATGTCACCCAGCCCCAGTGGGTCAACGTTTTGGTGGACTATGGCGGTCAGCCTGCTGCATATACCTACGAGGTACCGCCTGATTTAGAGGTAGGGGTGGGTGATATCTTGACGGTGCCCTTTCGCCACCAGAGCATTGGTGCGATCGCACTTTCCCTCTCTAGAACTCCACCGGCTAACCTGGTACCTGCCCAAATTCGATCGGTAGAAGGCATCGTTGAGCAGCGGTTTTTTGCGGCGGCTTACTGGGAGCTATTGCAGCGGGTGGCGGGTCACTATCAGGTGTCGCTGATACAGGTGCTCAAGACGGCGCTGCCGCCAGGGTTGTTGGCCAGATCGCAGCGGCGACTGCGGCTGAGACGCGATCGCCTTCCTCTAACGCAACCTGAGGCACTGTCGCCAGAGCTTAAAACTATCGTGGATGATCTCCAGCGCTCTCCCCATGGAGATTACACCTGGCCCTATCTTCAGCGCCGGGGTCACAGCTATCGAGCGATGCAGCAGCTGATTCAGCTGGGCTGGGCCGAGTCATATCTGGCCCCGCCGCAGCCGCCCAAGACTAAGCAGCGTCAGGCAGTAACGCTAGTCTGTGGCGATACCCCTCCCATCGAACTCACCGCCCGCCAGCAGGATATTCTGGCGACCCTCCGTCGCCAGGGCGGAGATCTATGGCTCAGCGATGCGCTGCAGCTGTGTCAAACCACGAGCCCTACCCTCAAACGACTGGCCCAAGCAGGCTGCCTGGTGATCGAACCCCGCGAGCAACTACGGGCAGAGGCAGGTCCCAGACTCTCTGCCGATCAACCCAAGCCGCTCACCGATTACCAGGCTGCCGCACTGCACTATATAAATAAGAGTCAGCAGGGGAGTCAGTTTTTGCTCCACGGCGTCACCGGGTCGGGCAAGACCGAGGTCTATCTACAGGCGATCGCACCCCGGCTTGCCGCCGGTCAGTCAGCCCTGGTGCTGGTGCCCGAGATTGGCCTGACGCCGCAACTCACCGATCGCTTTCGTCGTCGCTTTGGTGACCAGGTGTGGGTTTACCACAGCGGCCTGGCCGATGGTGAGCGGTACGATACCTGGCGACAGAGTTTTAAGCCCGCTAAACCGCTGGTAATTGTCGGCACCCGATCGGCTATCTTTATGCCGCTCCCCCAGCTGGGGCTGATTATTCTCGATGAAGAGCACGACAGCAGCTATAAGCAAGACGTCTCCCCCTGCTACCATGCTCGCACGGTGGCGCGCTGGCGGGCTGAGCTAGAAAACTGTCCGTTGGTACTGGGTTCGGCCACTCCATCCCTAGAGTCCTGGGTGCAGTGCCAGGAGCTGGGCCCTGAGTCTGCCAAGAGTGAATTACCCAAAAATGCTCTGCCCTGGACTTACCTCTCCCTGCCCGAACGGGTACGGGCCCAACCCTTGCCCCAGGTCAAGGTGATCGATATGCGCGATGAGCTGCAAGCGGGCAATCGCAATATTCTCAGCCGCTCGTTGCAAACGGCGTTAGCGGCCATGAAAGCAGAGGGCAACCAGGGGCTGTTGTTCATTCATCGACGCGGGCACAGTAGTTTTGTATCGTGCCGCAGCTGTGGCCATGTGATCATGTGCCCCCACTGCGATGTGTCGCTCTCGTATCACCAGCCGGGGGCAAACAGCACCATGACCCTGCGCTGTCACTACTGCGGTTTTAGCCAGGGCCATCCAAGGCATTGTCCGGCCTGCGGCTCACCTTACCTGAAGCATTTTGGCAGCGGCACCCAGCGAGTGGTCAATGCCCTGGCCGAGACCTTTCCGGATCTGCGCTGCATTCGCTTCGATAGCGATACTACCCGCACGAAGGGAGCTCACCGGGCGCTGCTCACCCGCTTTGCCGAGGGTGGAGCCGATCTGCTGGTGGGCACTCAAATGCTGACCAAGGGTATCGATCTGCCCCAGGTCACGCTGGTGGGTATCATTGCCGCCGATGGTCTCTTATATATGAATGATTACTGGGCCAGTGAGCGAGCGCTGCAGATGCTGATTCAGGTGGCGGGTCGGGCCGGTCGAGGCGAGCAGCCGGGCCAGGTTCTATTGCAGACCTATACCCCCGACCATCCGGTGATAGAAGCCGTAACTCAGCACGCTTACCAAGGGTTTATCGCCGAAGAATGGGCCCAGCGGCAGTTGTTGCAGTACCCTCCCGCTGGGCAGATGGTGCTGCTGCGGCTGAGCTGCACCGACCCCGAGGTGGTAGAACAGACCGCTGCCACCCTGGCTCAGCACCTCGGTCAAATGCTCAAGGGCTCATCGTATCAACTGCTGGGGCCAGCTCCAGCGCCGATTCCTCGGGTGGCGCGTCGATTTCGCTGGCATTTGCTGGCCAAAGGCCCTAAGCATGAGCCATTGCCAGACTTGCGGGTGCTTAAACAGCATTGCCCGGCCACGGTCAGCCTCACCATTGATGTCGATCCGCTAAATTTGGCTTAGCGTGTTCCAACTAAATACCTATCCGATGTCTCTCCGCGACTGTCTCTCCGCGACTGTCTCTCCGCGACTGTCTCTCTGCGACTGTCTCTCTGCGACCGGCCCAGGGGGCCGAGTTCGCGTTCCTGATCGGGATGTTTTTTTAGGTGGCATACTCTTAGGACAAGTCTGGCAACGAAAATATCCGAGCAGTTCGCTTCCTCTCAAGGGCGCAGGCCCTACGCCCCTACCTTGGGGCATCTTCTTTGCCAGAAACCCCCTGAGGTGAACTGGTTGGCGGTGCGATCGCCGCTCTTACCCAAACGCAAGGCCGCAACAGAGGCTCGCTGTCTATTTTTCCTGGAGAATTTTGTTATCATTACGAACTGGTGTAACGGCTGGTAACGATCGGTAAAATCCCTTTTCACGACCTCTAGCCTGTGATAGTTTAAATGCATAGAAAACAACTGAATAGCTCGCAAGTCTAGCTCACTTCTACAGTTTTATGAGTTGACTTGAAGTTCGTAACAAACCCAAATTGCTTTAATTCAACCCTTCCAGAGGTGACCAATTTTGGTCTTACCTACCCTAGCTGCCGGTCAGGCAATGGGTTGTAAAAGGCATCTGTTGTTTAACGAATTCGTTCATTCTATTGATTTTCGTGCGTTTTTTAGCTATCTAACCCTATTGATAGCTAGTTTAGGTTAAGGCAATTATATTGTTGTCTGACGTAAAATCTGCAAAAGCTAAAATCTGCAAAAGCATTAACGAGGGGTGGCCATGGCGGTCACCCCTCAGTTTTTGAAATAGTATTTAATTGAAATAGTATTTAAATGGTAGGCGTCATTTGGGCTGTTGTGCATTGGTCTGATTGTATTTTTTGTAGTCCTGGGAAAGACAAATTTTGATTGGGTGACAGGTCGTTGAGATAGGGCGATCGCACCACAGAAATAGCCTGGTTGGCGACATATCATTCGCAGCTCGGAGCAACGGGAGACGATCGCTGCACCATAATTTAGAGCGGCCCCACTGCTGAGCGAAGATGGCGAGTACCGAAAGGCAGAAGTAAGAAGGCAGAAGGCAGAAGGCAGAACGGGAACCCCAGGTCTCATAAGGGTTTCCGCGTGAGTAAATAGCTGGGTTATTTCCGCCTCAGAGTACTAGAGGGTTATGGCTGGCAAACAGGATGCATGGCTGGGGTTAATCGTGGGCAATAGCCGTTGGCACTGGGGGGCATTTGCGGGCCACCGCTGGCTCGGTGCTTGGCACACCTCCCATCTCTCTGAATCTCAAGTCAAAGCCCTGGAGCAGGGACACTTTGCTCCTGCGTCGTTTCAACGGTTGGGGCTTGACCCGGGGATATGGGCTAGTACCGCAGGATGGAACGACGCAGGGGTAGCCCATCCCGAACTTTGGCTAGCGTCAGTGGTAGAGCAGCCTCTAGGCTGGCTAGCTGACTATCCTGCGCTGCACGTGATGACAACGGCCCAGGTGCCACTGCAAAATACCTATGCCACCCTCGGGGTAGACCGTGCGTTAGCCCTAGTCGGTGCGGGTGAAACCTGGGGCTGGCCCACACTGGTGATCGACTGTGGCACAGCTTTGACCTATACAGCCGGGGTCGATCAACGGTTGATTGGGGGCGCTATTTTGCCGGGGTTAGGGCTTCAGTTTCGGGCCCTGGGTGAGCATACCGATCGCCTGCCAGGCCTTGCCCCTGAAGAAAATTCGTGGCCCCAGCGCTGGGCAACAAACACCGCCGAGGCGATCGCCAGTGGAGTATTGCATACGGTGTTGGCGAGCCTGTGCGATTTTATTACCGCCTGGAAGACCGATTGGCCCGATGGCCGATTGGTGTTGACCGGGGGGGATAGTGCCGCGATCGCAGCCTATCTGACCCACCGGGCCCCGGATCTCGCTCGTCAGATCAAGCGAGATCCGGATCTGGGTTTTTGGGGGTTAAGGGCCTGCCGCCAGCGCACCCTAAAGAAGTCTACAGACCTCTAATGCGGCTTTGGTAGGCGCTAGCGTCGGTACCCACACCGTTATTGGGATAGACGCCCTGGCTGTTCATGCTTTGCAGGTTGTTGATCCGGTTGCCGGGGTTGGGGTGAGTACTCAAAAACTCGGCGGTAGAGCCTCCCTCCAGCTTCTGCATGAAAGAGATAAACCCTCTGGTGTCGTAGCCTGCCTGGCCCAAGGTAGTAAATCCACGGCGATCGGCGTCGTACTCCGCTTCACGGCTGTTGGGCAATTGCAGGGCCAACTGCACCCCCAAGTTAACCAGGGTGTCTTGATCGACCTCTAGAGCCCCCGCCACACCGCTGGCCAGAGCCGCCTGGCGCATTTGGCCGATGGCATGGCGGCCGGTAATGTGGCCAATTTCGTGGGCCATGACGCCAGCCAACTCAGCTTCGTTCGCCGCCGCCTTGATCAGTCCGGTCTGGATATAGACATAGCCACCTACAGTAGCAAAGGCATTAATGCTGTCATCATCGACCACCTGAAACGTATAGGGCAGATTCGGGCGATCGCTATTAGCGGCTAGGCGCTGGCCAATTTCGTTGATGTAGGCGTTAATACCTGAGTTGCGGTTATAAACCCGCACTCCTTGGGCCTTAATCTGACGATCGATTTGTGCGCCTAAGTTAACTTCGTCTTGGTCAGACAAATTACCCAGCTGCACATAGCGAATGCCCTGAAAAATCAGATCAAAAATACTGGCTTGGGATGGGGTCGGCGTTGCTAGGCCAATGGTCACAGCCATGACAGTCGCCATTAGCCCGTAGAGCCCGCGCCGCACAAACGAGTGCCGCTTGAGATATGCGAAGGGAGATGAGGTGAGAGGAGAAAGCATAAAAATGCCTCACGTGCCGCTGAGGATCGTAGCTATTACCATCTTGCCCCGCCTAGGGTGTAGGTACCACAGGCAGTGGTCAGTAATCAAGGTGGCCACTGCCGACTGGGCCACCCAGCGTCTGCGCCCCCGTTAGCAGACCGTTCTAAAAGAGCCCGCCTGTGGTTCAATGAGATCGACTTCTTCTGTTGTCTCGAAGATGCTCGCTCCCTACCTATGTCGAGGGCAATTTAGCCATGACTCTACTTGACTCTAAAGGCCGCCTGTTTGGCAAAGTCAGCATCTTAGATGTGGCCGCAGCGCTGATTATTCTGATGGTGCTGTTCGGCATTTTTCTCTATCCTGGTACATCGGGCTCGGTGGCCCAGGTGGGAACGACAACTCAGCCCGTAGAGGTCGATGTGATGGTGCGAGGTCTCACCTCATCTGACCCAGAAAAATTGTTTCAGACGATTCAAGACTCTGAAACCACCAACATCATTATTCGTAACCAGCCCTACGGGCAGGTAAAGGTTAAAAACGTGCAAAAGCTGCCCCGTAGCACCGTCGCTCCCCAGCCCGACGGCACGGTGAAAGCGGTACCTGACCCGCGCCCTGAGCTCAACTACACCATTGACATGCTAATTACCCTCGAAGGCGATGCTCAAATTACCGATACCGGGCCAGTATTTGGCAATAGCAAGGTGAAGGTAGGCACTCAGATTGAGTTAGATGGCGATCTTTACAACTTCAATACCAGCACAGTTGACGTTAGGGTTTTAGAAAATAGCTAGGGCAACCTCGCCTGAAACCGATGGCCAGATGCGTCAAAAGCCAGTCTTCGCCCTAGTCGTACGGGTACTTTTGGGAGGCTGCGTCCTGCTTGTCTATGCTGCCGCCAGGGCCTGAGACCGGTCGAGTCTGAGACAATAGAGGTCTTGTTAAACCCAGATTATTTGTACGCCACCCCTATGACTGTTACCCCCATTGCCCTGAACCGCGTAGACTGGCATTCGCTGGCTGATCTTTCCCTAGCTGGGGAAGTGCTGAGCCGAGAACAGGCCCATGCTGTGCTTGAAGCCCCCGATACCGATCTGCTAGATCAGCTGGCGGCAGTCTACCGGGTGCGGCGACACTACTGGGGCAATCGGGTGCGGCTACATTTTTTGCTTAACGCCCAGAGTGGGCTTTGCCCTGAGGACTGCCACTACTGCTCACAGTCGAAGATCTCCAGTGCCGAGATTGAAAAATATCCGTTTATGGCCCAGGAGAAAATTTTGGCGGCCGCAGAGCGAGCCAATACCCTCAAAGCCGGCACCTTTTGCATGGTAATTTCGGGGCGATCGCCTTCAGAACGGGTGTTCGGTGAAGTGTTAGACGCGGTGCGCCAGGTCAAAGCTCGCTACCCAATGAAAATCTGTGCCTGCCTGGGCCTGCTCGATGAGACTCAAACCCAGCAGCTGGCGGCGGCTGGGGTAGACCGGGTCAACCACAACCTCAACACCAGTGAGAATAACCACGGCAATATTTGCACAACTCACACCTTTGATGACCGCCTAGCTACCCTCCAAGCGGTGCAGTCGACCGGCATGACCACCTGTTCGGGGGGCATCTTTGGCATGGGCGAAACCGCCGATGACATGATTGATATGGCCCTGGCCCTGCGGCGATTGGCGGTCACCAGCGTGCCCTTGAATTTTCTGATTCCGATTCCGGGCACACCGTTTGCCGGTAGGCAAGCACTCAACCCCCGCCAGTGTTTGAGAATTTTATGCCTGTACCGCCTGCTGCTGCCGTCTCAAGAACTGCGCATTGCCGGGGGCAGAGAAGTGCAGTTGCGCCAGCTCCAGCCGCTGGGGCTCTATGCTGCCAACTCAATTTTTGTGGGTGATTACCTCACCACACCGGGTCAGGCCGCCCAAGCCGACTACGCCATGATTTGCGATGCGGGCTTTGTGCTAGAAGGCCCGGATGGCGAGATTATGGAGCCACCGATGGCGGGCTGATGGGGTCATGGGTTAAAGGGTTGGCGATCGCGTGACTAAATCCACCAGGCTATCCACCAGGCGCTGAGGATCCATGGGCATAATCGTTTCCCCATGCATGACAGACTGGGTCATGATGAAAAAGACCGTGGCTCCCAGCACTACCCGTGCGGTTGCTTCGGGGTCAGGTGCATTGATGTCTGAGCAGCCCTTTAGGTAGTCGGCCAGCTGATCGACGGCTGGCTTGGTGAGGTATTCTACAAACGCTTGGGCCAACTGCGGAAATCGACCGGACTCCCCCGCGACTAAGCGGACAAAGTTTTGATAGTCTAAATCGTGCAGTTCACTCTCGATGGCGTTAGTGATAAGCCGCCGAATCACCACCTCGGGGCGGCCCTCCAGATTGCCATCGCCCATCACCTGCTGACAGCGGGACTCAGCTACGTACTGAATCAGCGCCCTAAATAGCCCCTCCTTATCTTTGAAATAGTTATAGACCGTGGGTTTAGAGACTCCGGCGGTGGCTGCCACCTTGTCCATGCTGGTGCCAGCGTAGCCATTTTGTAGAAACTCCTGCATGGCTCCCTGCAAAATTTGCACGGCTTTGTTATTCAGCACTGCCGGACTTTGAACCACGCGCGCTCACCTCTCTAACCCAATTGACTCATGTATAACACCGGATGGCCAGCTGCCCCCATCCCAGAGCATCCCCAAGATACTAAGGCGTATGAGTATAGCTCTATACCTTAGTTTACAGGTTTCTTGACTCTTTTTACCAAACCGTTTAGTTTAGTTTTATGTTAAGGCGTTGTTGGCCTAGATCAAGCTAACAGCACCTGGTTAAGAGTGTTCCAACTAAATACTTATCCAGTGTCTCTCCGCGATCGGCCCACTGGGCCGAGTTCGCGTTCCTGATCGGGATGTTTTTTTAGGTGGAATACTCTAAGCCTGATCGCTACTATGACCTATGCAAACCTATGCTGGTTTTGATCTGAAATGGCGCCGTCTGGCCATAGTGGTGCTGACCACGCTAATGATTGCCGATACGGTTCCTCACCTGCAGTTGTCGCCGGGGCTGCTGCAGTCGTTAGTGGCCCGGGTGCAGACCCAGATCGACGATCACTAGTCCGCAGGGCTAAGATTCCGTAAACTCTCCCCCGCTAGGGTGCTTTGGTGATTAAGCTAGGGGTGCTCCGCCCCCTTGCCCTGCGATCGCCATGACTCCGTCATCGAAAACGAATACGGTTAATCTGTCTGCTACCTATCGTGCCAGGGGTTGGGTGCAGCGGCAGATCAAGCGTGACTGGGTCAAGCTTTCTCTGGCGGGTCTCTGGCTGAGCTTTGTAGCCGCCCACGTGGCGACCGACTCAGTGCCAACGCAGTTCCTAGAACGACGGCTGCAAACTATTTTTTTTGAAATTCGCGGGCCGATTGTCACCCCCAATGACATTGTTGTACTGGCCATGGACGATGAATCGTTTGGGCAAGCCGAATACTATCGCACCGACCCCGAGCAGTACAGCTATCTGGCTCCAATCTCAGGCAGTCCGTGGCAGCGCCAGGCCTATGCGATCGCGATCGAGCGTTTGCTGAATGCTGGAGCCAAGGCGGTAGCCCTCGACATCCTCATGTTTTCTGACAGCAGCTACGGGCCTGCCGACGACCTGGCCCTAGCCGATGTGCTGACCCGCTACGGCGATCGCGTCGTGCTAGCCACCTCCGTCGATGATGCTGAGCTGCGCCAGGGAGCCTTGATTCGTCCTACCCAGCCCTTGCCTAAACTGCTCAATACACCCGTTCACACTGGCAACATCAACTTCCCGATCGAGCCCGACGGTCGTATTCACCGCCACGGGCGCACCTACCTCAATGGCCTAGGCGCCAGTCTGGCCGAAATCGATGCCGTCAGCACCCTAGAGAGCGATGTTGACGATACCCAATCCTTCGCGGAGGCCACCCTTGATGCTGCCAGAGTTGAGCATCAGCCCTATCGAGGCGATTTCATCAACTTCTACGGGCCAACGCGCAGCTTTAGCCACGTGCCCTTCTGGTATGTGCTCGACCCCGATCCCTGGGCCAACCACCTCAACAGCGGGAAGTTCTTTAAAGACAAAATCGTGCTGATTGGGAGCACCGCTAAGTTTATGCAAGACTTTCACCAGGCTCCTTTTTCAGAGACCCTGCTGCACCCTGAGGCCATAGCCGGGGTCGAAATTTTAGCCACCGACATTGCCAATCTGCGTAGCGGCCAAAACCTGCGCCTGGGTATTCCTAATGCCTGGCTCCGAGGGCTGGTGGTGCTGGTAGGGGGAGTGGGATTTGTGGTGCTACTGCGCCGATTTAATCGCCCTGTGGCCCGGCTAGGATGGACTCTAGCCATCGTTGGCGGCTGGTTTTGGCTCAGCTATGGTGTCTTTGCCGGGTCTAAGTTGGTGTTGCCTACGGCAGCCCCCATTATGGGGCTGATGGTGCTGGGCACCACCTATATTGTGGCTGATATTGTCACTGAGCAAATCCGTAAGCAGCGCCTGCGTCAAACCCTGGAGCAGTACGTTACCTCCCCCATTGTGCAGGAGATCATCAGTCAGCAGGACGACCTGCAAGATCTGCTAAAACTGCGGGAGGCGGAAGTCATTGGGGTGCTGCTGGCCAATCGATACCGGATTATGCGGTTGCTGGGTGCTGGCGGTTTCGGAGAAACCTACGTGGCCGAAGATACCCAGCGTCCTGGCTCTCCGGTCTGTGTAGTTAAGCAACTGCGGATTATCAGCAATGATCCCAAAGCCCATCGCCTGGGCCGACGCTTTTTTGAAGGCGAAGCTGAAACCCTGGAAAAGCTTGGCCATCATTCCCAGATTCCCCGGTTGCTGGCCTACTTTGAAGTACAAAACTCCTTTTATTTAGTGGAGGAAATGGTGGCAGGGCGGCTGCTTAAAGATGAGTTAGCCTCGCGTCGCCCTATGCCCCAGGTCTACGTGCTAGATCTGCTGCTGGGCCTGCTGCCTGTGATTGCGTTTGTCCATAACCAGGGTGTGATTCACCGCGACATCAAGCCTTCCAACATTATTCGGCGAGAGTCTGACAACCAACTAGTGCTCATTGACTTTGGGGCGGTCAAGCTGATTTCTAACAAGTTGGCCGATACAGGAGTGAACCTGACCTCTACGTCCACCATTGGCGTGGGCACCCAGGGCTATATGCCTAGTGAGCAATCGGCGGGGTTACCCAAGTTTGGCAGCGACCTCTACGCCTTAGGCATTACTGCCGTTGAGGCGCTAACCGGGGTGCCAGCCTATGCTCTACGGCGCGATGCCAATGGAGACCTGATGTGGCGCCATGAAGCCCCTCACCTCGATCCTAATTTTGGCGATATTATTAGCCGACTGGTGCTGTACGATTTCACCGATCGCTACCAGCGGGCAGAAGCGGTACTCGCCGATCTGGCTCGGGTCGAGGCAACCGTGCGATCGCAATCCCAGCTCCAAACGGTGGCGACTACCACCTCATCTGGAGAATCGCCGTCCTACGGGGTAATGATTGACAGCGTCGCTACCGACAACTTAGACGATCCCGCAGCGGCCACTGAGGATACTCAAATGCTTCCCCATGAATGGTTTGTCAGTAATGACGATGCCAGTGACAATACCTTTGGGCCATAACTGGGTGCGCCATTGACCCATTAACGATGCTCAGGACTCGGCTGGGGCAATGGTGATATCAAGCGAAGTCACCGTTGTATCGGGAGCTAAGGCATTGAGGCCAGGCTCGATTGCCTTAGAATTGCCGACAACCAAAATCACTAGCTGATCGGGGTCGATGTTTTCCTGGGCGGCGGTTAACACCTCAGCCGCAGTCGTTTGTTCTACCGCTGCTTGAAACTGAAAGACAAAGTCCTGGGGATAGCCGTAATATTCATAGCGAATCAATCGTTCTAGGGATTGGCTAGGACGCTGAAAATTAAACACAAAACTGTTGAGGACAGCATCTTTGGCTTGATTGAGCTCGGCTTCAGAAATGGGAGCAGACCGCACCCGCTGAATCTCACCTTTGACAGATTCAATCATCGGTACTGTGGCATCGCTACGCGTCTGACCACCGCCAATGAACATCCCAGGAAAGTCATAGCGGGGAGCCCAGTAGGCATAGACAACATACGCCAGCCCCTGGCGGGAGCGAATTTCGTTAAAGAGCCGACCGCTGAAGCCGTTGAGTACCTCATTCAAGACCGATAATGGAGCATGATCGGGGCTGTTGAGCTGGCCACCGAGATGCCCAATCTGAATGTAACTCTGGGTGAGCTGGGGCTGCTCTACATTAAAAACCCCTGTCTTGGCTTGGGTAACTTCGGGTAGGGTCGTCACATCCAACGGATTGCCGCTGGCCTGCCAGCTGCCAAAATGTTGCTCGATTAGGGCCTTCATCTGCTCGCGGTCAAAATCACCGACAATGCCCAGAATGGTGCGATCGGGACGAACTGAAGCCCGATAAAACTCCCGTACGCTCGTTTGATCAATGGTTTTCACGGTAGCGTATTCAATCACACGGGCGTAGGGGCTGTCGGCACCGTAGACCAGTTTGCGGAACTCGCGGCTGGTGATGTCATCTGGGTCATCGTTGCGGCGGGCAATGCTGCCAGCGTACTGATTTTTCAAAAAGTCGATTTTGTCGGGGGCAAAGGCTGGACGTTCAACGACGTCCGCAAAGAGGGCGAAAACAGATGCTAAATCCTCGGTTAAGGCACTAAAGCTTGCTGTACCTGAGTCAATATCGATGCTGGTTTCGACTGAGGCTGCCCTTTGTTCTAAGGCCTGGTTAAGCTCGTCAGGGGAAACCGTTGTGGTGCCGCCCAGCCGCATGGCATCGCCTGTGACGCTGGCCAGCCCCACCTGGCTGGCTGGCTCAAATCGCGAGCCGGTGCGGAAGGTGGCGCTGCCGCTAACCAGCGGCAGTTCATGATCCTCCATCAGGTAAACTACCAGCCCATTGGCGAGTTCATAGCGCTCGTAGTCGGGAAACTGAATTTCACCTAGGGGGCCAAACTCTAGCTCAGTGTAATGACGGGCAGTGTTGGCGATCGCCGCAGGCTGCCAGCTGAGCCCAATAACTGCGGTCAGGGTGGCGATCGCCAGAATTAGCCAGCTCATCAGTGATCGTCGGCGATTAAACCAGCTCATAGAACCAATAGAAACAGGACAAAAAATAGACACAATCTGGGGCTATGAGCCCGACGTAGACATCAGCTTGCCAACAACGCGGTTGGTAGGCACAAACATCTCTCGGGCCACTCGTTGCACATCCTCGGCACTGATCGCCTCAATGTCTGCAAGTTCAGCAAAGATATTGCGCCAGCTACCCGTTTTTGCCTCATATTCGGCCAGCAAGGAGGCCATACCCGAATTTGAGGCCAGACTCCCCAGCAACCCAGCCCGCGCCTGGGTCTTAACTCGCTCGAGCTCTGCGGATGAAAGGGGCTGTGTCTTGAGGGCCTCTAATTCTTGTTGAAAGGCCGCTGCGATATCTTCCACACTATGGCCAGGGGCTGTCAGGGCGTAGAGCAGGAAGATATTGGGATATTTGTCGCCTGGGAAGCCATTTAAGCTGCCCACGTCAAGGGCGATTTGGGTTTGATCCACCAGGGTTTTATAAAGGCGCGAGGTGCGTCCACCGACCAGCAGGCTGTCAATCATGCCGTAGATGGCGTGGTCAGGATGGTTAATGCCGGGGCGATGATAGCCCTCTAAGTACCATGGCTCTGAGTCTAGCTCTAGCGTAAATTCGCGGCTGTCAGTCTGGGCTGGCTCGTCAAACACCACATCTGGCGGAGCGGCCTTGGCCTGGTATCGACCAAAATATATTTCGGCGTATTCTCTGACCTGGGCTGGGTCGACGTCACCAACCACAGCTACCGTCAGGTTTTCAGGGCCGTAGTAGGTATCGTAGAAGGTTTGAATATCGTCGCGAGTAGCCCGATACAAGTCTTCTTCGTAACCAATGACCGGGCGACGATAGGGGTGTACTTCAAATGCAGCCCCTAAAAATTCCTCAATCATCTTGCCGATGGGTGAGTTGTCTACCCGCATGCGGCGCTCTTCTAAAATGACGTCTTTTTCTTCAAAAAATTCCCGAAAGACTGGCTCTAAAAATCGCTCTGACTCCAGAGACATCCACAGCTCGAGCTTGTTTGAGGGCAGGCTATAGAAATACCGGGTGGCATCGGCTCCAGTAGTAGCGTTAAGACCTACGCCGCCAGCCTGATCAATGATTTGGCCATACTTATTTTGCTCTACATAGGTGGCCGCCTCTTTTTGCAGGGCTGTCAGCTTGACTTTCAACTCTTCAGCCTGGACATTGTCTCCAGCTGCTTCTGCGACCAAAATTTGCTCAAAAACCTGATCCATGTCCTGGAATAGGGCTTTCTCTGCGGCATAGTTGCGGGTGCCAATCTGTTGGGTTCCCTTAAAGGCCAAATGCTCTAGGTAATGGGCCACGCCGGTTTTGCCATCGGCTTCATTGACGGCCCCTACGTCGGCATGAATCATAAACGATACAACCGGAGCCTGGTGGCGCTCCAGGACAATAAACTTCATCCCGTTGTCGAGGGTAAACTCAGTGACGGCTTCAGCAACTCGGTCGAGGTAGGGTTGAATAGCTTGAGCTGTCTGTAACGGCTGCTGAGCAACGGCTGGTGCCACTGGCGACCATAGCCACAAGCCCACCACAGCCACTAGTCCCACCAACCAGCCGCGTCTTAGACGCGGAGTTCTCTCTTTAGGCTGCACTCAACCACCATGGCTAGACTCCGTCTTTTAGGATAGATGAGTCCTATCGCCAATGACCACTGCTTTGCTTAAGGATCGGTCTCTAAGTTGGCTAATAATGCAGCGGTCAGTTGTCAAAAACCACAGATCCTGGGTAGAGTTCCCATAGACCTGTGGTTGAGGCGATCGCATTCCCAGTCGATCTTGCTGCTGCATAGCCTACGTTTGTAGCTTGGCGTAGCGTATACCCTCACTAGTTGTCTTTCCGTACCATCAATATTCTTTAAAAGAGGGGGCGGGCATTGACACAGGCGGCTGAAAGCTCAAACCTGAGGCAGTGGGCGCGGCGCGCCATGGCCGCGACCTTTTTGTCTGGTCAGGTAGTCATTCACCTCATCTCTCGTCCCTTGCATCGGCGCAATACCCTAGAGCAAATGGCGGCGGTAGGGCCAGAGTCGTTACTCATTGCCCTAATTACCGCTGCTTTTGTGGGCATGGTATTTACCATCCAGGTCACTCGAGAATTTCTTAGCTTTGGAGCTGGTGCAGCGGTGGGCGGGGTATTGGCCCTGACGCTGGCTCGAGAACTGGGTCCGGTGCTAACGGCAGTGATCATTGCTGGCCGAGTAGGGTCAGCTTTTGCCGCTGAAATTGGCACCATGCGTGTGACAGAGCAAATTGATGCTTTGCAAATTCTCAAAACCGATCCGATCGATTACCTGGTGATTCCGCGAGTGATCGCCTGTGCTCTGATGCTGCCGCTGCTCAATGTGCTGTCGTTTATTACCGGTATGACAGGGGGATTGCTGATTGCAACCAATCAGTACGGCATTACCTACACGGTCTTTTTAGACTCAGCCAAAAACTTTTTGTCTATTTGGGATCTGGTGAGTTCGCTGATCAAGGCATTTTTCTTCGGTATTTTGATTGCGATCATTGGCACGAGCTGGGGGTTGACTACCACGGGTGGTGCTAAGGGTGTAGGGCAGTCCACCACTACCGCCGTCGTAACGGCATTATTGGCGATATTTATCAGCAACTTTTTTCTGTCTTGGCTGATGTTTCAGGGGACTGGTAGCGCGGTCATCAGCAATTTTTAAGCAGACCCCGATCTAGCTTCCGAGGCTGAGCTGCTCAATGCCTCTATACTGAGAAATACGACTGAGAAATAACTCCTGCACTTTGCCGGTGCTTGAACCTGTGGCCTCTACTTCGACAGCTACTTACACCGATTTACCCCGCAGCTATCGTGTGCCGATGGTGGTGGTTGGCTGCGGCATGTTGCTAATCGCGATTAACCTCTGGCTAGGGGCGGTGCTGGGGTTATTCGGTCTATTTCTACTGGTACAGACCCTGACCCTGACGTTGCGATTTACCGAAACTGCTTTAGATATCTATCGGGGAGAACAGCAAATTCGGACATTTCCCTACGCTAACTGGCAGCATTGGGAAATTTTTTGGGCACCGGTACCCGTGTTGTTTTACTTTCGCGAAGTCAATAGCATTCATTTTTTGCCTATTTTGTTTGGCCCTGCTGAGCTACGGGCCTGTTTAGAAGCCCACTGCGCTGCTGCTCAAGATCCAAGCTAAGGGTTGGCTAGGGCGAATCTTGCCCTCATCTGATAGGCTGGCAAAAAGGTCTATGGGAGCCGATATGACCGCAGAGGATCTATCGAAATCAGGTCTGGGGCCAGAGAGCAGCATTGGCGGGAACACTGGCTCAGGGGCTGCTGAGCCATCGGGGCTGAAATCAGACTGGAACACTCGCATTGATGCTCTGCGTCAGCAAGAAGCCGACCTTAAGCGCAGCATTGCTGACTTACAAACCACCTATAACCGCCTGACGCAAGACCAGTTTCAAAAAATTCAGGCTGATATTGGCCGTATGGTACAGCAGGGTACGGCTGATTTAGAACAGCGCAAGCGTAGTTTGCAACAAGAAATTGAAACCCTAGAGCGCCGACAAGAGCGGATTCGGGCTGAAATGCGCACGACCTTTGCGGGTGCATCTCAGGATTTAGCAGTGCGAGTGCAGGGTTTTAAAGATTATCTAGTCGGCAGTTTGCAAGATCTTTCGGTAGCCGCAGAGCAGCTTGATTTGGCTCCAGCCAGTCGGAGTAGTGCAGCGCCCGAGATGCAATCTCGAGGGCGCGATCGCACCCGGGCGGCGGCTGAACCTGCCCCCGCTGAACCTGCCTTTGCTGCCAATGCCTTTCAAGACCAGACCGAGCGCATTCGCAGCTTGCTCGACCAGTACCGCATGCGCCCTGACTACTATGGTCCTCTGTGGCAACTACGGCGTACCTTTGAGCCTATCCATGCCGAGCGCGTCTCTAACTGGTTTTTTGCCCAAGGGGGTCGTGGAGCCGTCAAGAGTATGGGCAGTCGCCTGCAAAATGTGCTGGTGGCATCAGCAGCCCTGTCGATTTTGTATGCGCTCTACGGCAACCGTTTGCGCACGTTGGTGCTGTCTAATAGCCCTGAGCGTTTAGGCGAGTGGCGACGGGGTCTGCAAGACTGTCTGGGTATTTCTCGGGCTGACTTTGGCACGGGGCAGGGCGTCATGTTGTTTGATGCACCAGAGCCCTTAGCCCAGCGAGCAGAACGGATCACGGCTGATAACGGATTACCGTTTATTGTGGTCGATGAAGCGGAGTCGGTGATTAGCCTGGCCCTGCTACAGTTTCCCCTATGGCTGGCCTTTGCCCCTGACCCCATGAATCCGGCGGCAGAGTATGACTACTTTTAAACTCCTGGGGCAGCGGCCTCATGCTCCAACCTCAGCCTCGATTGAGGAGGCTAAGGAGGCGCATCCATAGAAGTTTGGAGCGTTTGTACAACCTGATCGACCACCCGATCGAGGGCAACCGATCGCGAAGCCTTAAACAAAATGCGATCGCCCGGCTGAACTAGTTCCAGCAATTGCTGAGCAAGGGTCTGTGGGTGCTCAAAGGCAAGGGTCTTCACGCCTGTGGCACCCTCGTCTAGGGCCAGGGTCTCCTCAGGGTCGGCCAGGGTCAGCAGAACATCTAACCCGAGCTGACTCACAACTTGCCCGACTTGACGATGGAGCGCGATGGATTGTGCTCCTAGTTCCTTCATCGTGCCCAGCACGGCAATGTGGCGTTGCCCCGGAGTCTCGGTCAGCAGATGCAAGGCTGCCGTCATCGACTCCATGCCAGCATTGTAGGTTTCATCGAGCAGCACAATATCGTTGGGCAGGGTAATCTGGCGGGCGCGACCGCTGGGCAACTCTACGGTAATGCCCTGGCTGAGCACCTGCCAGGGCAATTCTAAGGACTGCATCACCGCGATCGCAGCGAGCAAATTGAGGGCGTTGTGGCGACCGGGCAAGGGCAGAGGCAAGTTGATGCCCTGCACAGCTAGCGTACCCGCGTCCACCAGTTGGCCGTGCACGTCTCCACCCTCTAGCCCAAAGGTGATGGTCTGCCCTGACCAGGCCCGTTGAGCGGTAGCCATGAGTCGAGCATTATCGTGGTTCAGCACTGCTGTGCCTGCGAGCGGTAGCTCGGCTAATAATTCACACTTGGCATCGGCAATCGCCTGCTCAGACCCTAAGCGACCAATGTGGGCCGTTCCCACATTGGTAATGACCGCTATGTCTGGGGTCGCCACCCGTGCCAGTCGAGCAATTTCCCCTGGCCCCCGCATGCCCATTTCTACCACCCCAAAGTCGTGGATGGGCTGAAGCTGTAATAGGGTCTTGGCAACACCAATGTCGTTGTTGTAGTTGGCCTGAGTTTTGTGGACAGTTCCTTGGGTGGCGAGGGCCGCTGCAATCAGCTCTTTGGTCGTAGTCTTGCCCACTGAGCCGGTAATCGCCACAATGGCAGCCCGCTGCTGAGTCCGCCACCAGTGCCCCAGCGCTTGATAGGCCACCAGGGTATCGGCCACTGGTAAACAGGGTAGATGGGCCAGACATTTGCTCTGCTCGACGACAGCAGCAATGGCCCCATTGGCGATCGCATGCTCCACAAACTGATGGCCATCAAATCGGTCACCATGCAGGGCAATAAATAAGGCATTTTCACGTAGATGCCGTGTATCCGTAGTGATACTTGATACCTCGACTTCTCCGAGGGGCGGCGGTATGTAATCCAACGGAGCCTGAATGGCTCCTGCTAAGGTGGCCAGCGACGAAAAACCCATAGCTTTGACTAAAATGCTGTAGCAGTATTGGCCCTATGTCAGCTCTTTACTCGAGCCTTGCCCTCGGGTGATTTGATTGTAAAGGAAATTGGGCTCTCGATTAGGATGGGTGCTGGCTTTGGGGCGTGGGTCTGGCGAGCTAGAACGTTGATTTAGCAACCTTTTACCTTCTAGACGTTCTTCAGGGAGGTGACGGTTGATCCCCCTCTCCTCAGCGTTTAAGTATTAGGCTATGGTCGAATACGTCAAAGGTTGGCTGCGGGGTTCCTCATGTGATGAACCCGCTGAGTCTTCGTTGAAGTTTATGGTTGCCTTATAGTTTGACAGCAAATTTTACTGGAATTTCGTTAATACCCTCGACATATTCCCAGAAACCGGAGAATCCACGCAGTAGTCTTAAGGTGTTGGGGTGATTGTCCAGTGTAAAAACTGACGCAGAAAGGCTCTGCCGCCATCTTTAATAAGGCTAAGGACTGTTATTGCCATCAAAGCTGTGCATCTCTTGGCTTCGTACCTTAGCCTGTGGGTTTATTTTCCAAAGTTTTTCTCATCGCAGTCCACGTGGGTTGAGTTTAAGTCAACCTGCCTGTTGATGGGGCAAGGGCGGTAAATACGTGAAGACTAAATCGACCTATAACAGCCGAATTACTACTGCCGACGAGCAGCGCTTGTATAGCCATCTTCTCGATTGTGTATCGGTAGAATCTCCTGATGCTATGATCGATCGCTTCCAAGCGCTCTTTCTAGATGGTTTTGGCTACCCCGACCGCGAGGTGGTAGCGGCGCTTGATCGGTTGCTAAGCTGCCATGAGATCGACGAGTATTTTCGCTTTATCCTCAACCGCTGCTGCCACATTTTAATTAATCGGTGGCAGACTAACACTCAGCTGCAGCCTGCTATTCCTGTACTGATTGCCCTGCTTGAGTCAACTCCACCGAGCCGAGTGCCAGAGCTGTCACGCTCGCGTTCTGTTCGCCGCTTGCGCCATGTTACTCACAACTTTCGCGATACAGAGCAGTACCTAGCCCTTAAACGCCTAGCTCGCATTATCGAAGCGCGCCACTCAGCCCTGCCCCGTTATCGACAAGCCGAGGCTGTGCCCCTGGGGTCGTTAATCAATCGTTACCCTTACCTCTACGAGCACTGCCTGGTTACTGAAGACAGCGACCTGCAACATCAGCAATATGTGCGTAACATGCAGGTTGAGGCCCAGCATAAGTTTGAGGTAGACCTATCTCACTACGTCACCTACCGAGTTCGCCAGGGGCGCATGCATCGCCAGGGGCGGGATGACGTTGCCGAAAAACTGCGAGTGGTACCCAACCCCACGCTTCTAAGCGACCACGACTTGGCCTCGTCGCTGCGGCATTTTGCCCGTCGTCGCGACCATGGCCAAAGCTATCGCGATGGTGCTCAGCGATTTCTGCTCACCCACGATCAGGGGGCCTCCTTTAGGCAGTTTAAAGAAGACTTGTTTGATTACATCATGGCCGATGTTAATGTCGGATACGGCCAGCGACAGTTCAAGACTATGCTGCAAGATCACCTCCTGGCAACTTGTAACGACAGCGATAGCAGCCCTGTCGATGACTTTCTCAAGGTGCGAACCTGCAGTAATCTGTTTAATTTTTTAGTGGTTGACCCCAGTGCTGGACGTCAGCACTATGTATTTCTCGATCTGATTAACAACTTGGGGCCGGTGCATACTACGGGGCTACTGCTGCGAATCTTGCTAATTTGCCAAAAAGTTAGGCCTTTTGTAGAGCGACGTTTTTCGCTCTTGTTTAACCACTACGAAACGGTTTCTAGTGAAACCGTAGAATGGCTGGTCACCATGTTTGAGAATATCAATATTGCTCTCAGTCTTAACTTTGGCAGTGTCGATCTCTCCCACACTACTGCCCGGTAGCATTTGCCTGGTAGCATTCCTGAGCACGTTGATGTTGGACGAACTGCGATTCGCCCCTGACTGATGCCTTGACAATCGGGGGCATAGCGCCTATGCCCCCGTCCCCTCGGTAGGACCATGGCTGCCCTATCGACCAAGATTTGATCCACAGGATTTGACCCATTGAGGTCGGTCAGATTTTCTCTACGGTTCTAATTCTGACTACCTCTACATGCTTGAGACGGATGGAGACTCTCCGCTGCTCAAGAGTCCTGGTTCTTCGGGGTAGTTGAGCCAGGACTTTTATCCTTTTCCTAACATATTGCCGTTATTCATCCTCAGGTCTGGGGTATGGTTCCAGTTGGTCAGGGTAAACGGCCGTTTGTGTCTACAGCCTGCCTACTTTTAGGCGGCGTGTTTGAATTTGGACGTGGTTCAGGCGCTAGCTTGGCGGCAGCGACGACTGTAAATGCCCCTTGCTGTCGAGCTTACGCATGGCGAAGGTAGCGCTGCCGCCGTGGATCAGCAGCGAAGCCAAAATGACGACAGTGGTGATTTGCCACAGCACCCCCATGTCCTCAAAGCTGCCGTGGTTTTGGGCGTAGGCCAAATAATAGAACGAGCCAAATCCGCGAATGCCTAAAAAGGCGATCGCACGCTTTTCAATCCGCCTGAACTCGAGCGTTCTAAGCGAAATCATACCGGCCAACGGTCGCACCACCAGTAAAAACAACCCAGCAAAAACCAGGGCATTTACTGAACCCAGCTGAACTGTACTGGTGGCAATGAACCCACCCAGGGCCAGCAGCAAGAAACCCAGTAGAATATTCTCCATTTGGTCAGCAAACTGGTAAGGCTTTTGATGATAGCTATCGGCTTTGTTCACGTTTTGACGGCCGGCCACTGCCGCCGCAAAGACAGCTAAAAAGCCGTAGCCGTGGATCATTTCGGCCAAACCGTAGGCTAAAAAGATCGTTGCCATTACCATTAGCCCTTCTTGGGTCTCGGCTCGATTGGTCTCATCGGAATAGTGAAAAACGTAGTGGCTTATAATCCAGCCGACGCCAATACCCAACAGAATGCCTGCCCCAACCCGGTAGAGCAGATCGACGAAAAACCACTCTACCAGCCAGCCCCCAACTGACGCGTGTTCGGCCAGGCCCATAGCCAGATATACGAAGGGAAAAGCCAGACCGTCATTGAGCCCGGCTTCGGTGGTAAGGCTAAACCTCACCGGATCCTCGCCCCCCTGATTGGGTGGCCCTACCTGTACACTAGCGGCTAGAACGGGGTCAGTTGGGGCCAAGAGTGCTCCTAGCAAAACCGATGCCGCCAACGATAGACCAAAGAGATATTGCCCCAGCACCACGGCAGCACCGATCGAAAGGGGCATAGCCACCCCTAGCAGCCACCAGGTCGAAGCCCAAGCTTTGAACCGAAATGGACAGTCGATCGCCAGGCCCGCTCCGGCTAGAGAGACAATCACAATTAGCTCGGTCAGGTACTCAGTGATGTGGCTATGAACCGTATTAGCGATCGGATCGATGACCGGTAAATTCAGCGGCAGGCTAAACAGGAGTGCCGCCAACAGTACATAGATGATTGGAGTGCCGATGTAGCGAATATGCCGCACATCCGGTAGCCAGGTGAGCCCTAGCGTTGCTAGACCGAAGGCAATGTAGAGAATAACTTTTGGTTCCATGGTCTATCTATTCAAGGCGCTTCGCGGCGTTTGAGCATCTCTCATTTGGCAGAGGCGAGGGCTTGGACGTCACCGCTAGAGTGCAGGGTATGACTTTGGCAGCACCCTCCCTGCTTTAGCCCAGATTTCTACGGAACCCAGGTGTCTTTATGGCTGATACAAAGAATACGCTAACGAACGCGGCGGGCATTCCCGTACCGAGCAACGAAGTGTCGCGATCGGCGGGGAAGTATGGTCCTCTGCTGCTCGACGACTACACGCTGTTGGAGAAGATGGCTCACTTCAACCGCGAGCGGATTCCTGAGCGGGTGGTACATGCCGTAGGGTCTGGAGCCTACGGCACCTTTACAGTGACTGACGATATTACCTCCCTGACCAAAGCCAAGCTATTTGCTGAAGTTGGCAAAGAAACGGAAGTCTTTGTGCGCTTCTCAAACGTAGCTAAATCTAAGGGTGGCTCTGACATCTATCGCGACCTGCGCGGGTTTGCCATCAAGTTCTACACCGAAGAGGGCAACTGGGATCTGACCGGCAACAACACCCCCATTTTCTTCATGCGCGACCCAATGAAGTTTATGGATTTTATTCGATCGCAGAAGGAGCATCCCCAAGAGAACTGGCGGCAGGACGAGCGCTGGTGGGATTTTTGGTCGCTGGTGCCGGAGAGCCTGCACCAGGTGCTGTGGCTGATGGGCGATCGCGGCGCCCCCATGGGCTGGCGTCACATGAACGGCTACGGCAGCCACACCTTTAGCTTCATCAATGCAGAAGACCAGCGGATCTGGGTTAAGTTTCACTTTAAGACTAACCAGGGCAATAAGTTCTTCACCGAAGAGCAGTGGATGAAACTCCAGGGTATCGAGCCCCGCTGGGCCACCAAGGACCTCTATAACGCCATTGACGAGGGTAACTATCCCTCCTGGACCATGCACATCCAGACCATGACCGATGAGCAAGCCAAGGATTTCCCCTGGAATCCCTTTGATCTGACTAAGGTCTGGCCCCACGGCGACTTTCCGCTGCAGCGGGTGGGCCGTCTGGAGCTGAACCGCAACCCCGAAGACTACTTTGCTGAAGTTGAGCAGGCTGCGTTCTCGCCGGGCAACATCGTACCGGGGGTCTCCTGGTCGCCCGATCGTATGCTGCAAGCGCGGATCATGTCCTACGCAGATGCCCACCGCTATCGTCTCGGCGTCAACTATGAGACCTTACCCGTCAATGCGCCCCACGCTACAACGGCTAACACCGGCTACCGGGATGGGCTAATGCAGAGCGATAGCAGCAAAGGCAGCCGCAACAACTTCCACCCTACCCACCACGACTATCCCCAGGTTGCTCCAGGTGCAGCCGAACCAGCGCATCCTGTCGAAGGGCTGGCCGATCGGATTGAGCTCGATGAAGACGACCATGCCGACCAGGCGCGGATGTTCTATCAAATGCTGAGTGAAGACGAGAAAGGGCGGCTAGTTAAGAATATTGCCGGTAGCCTCGGCAAATGTATGGACATAATTCAGAAGCATCAGCTCGCCCTGTTTCGCCAGGCCGACCCCGAGCTAGCCGATCGGGTTTCAAAGGCGATCGGTCAGGTGAAGCCCCCCCAGCCCGATCCTAAACCCGCGTCTACCTAATGCCTTGAGGCGAAATATGTCCATCGTTCTGGCTCGCTTGGCTCTCCTGCTCCCTAGCTCTAAGGACTAGTACATAAACTTAAGCTGTGGAGTACTAGGGCTAGACATCATAGGAAACCCTGTTAGGGCAGCCCTGCCGCGGGGCGCTGTTGCGCTTGATTACGGTTTCTAAGTCGGGCCTATAGGCAAGCCACAATAGAGATATAGCGTAACTGCCTAGATCATCTCTAACATTGGTGACCTTTGCCGTTGCCCGCCAACATGGTTCAGTCTTGATCGTTGAGCCATGCCAACTGTCCTTAGCAATAGGGGCAAGGTTAGGGTGCGGCTCCGAGCAATCGCCTAGTCTTTGTCACCCGAAACCACCATGTACGCTTCATCTTCAGAGCAGCTACACCCAGATAACCAGGCCCTAGGGTATGAGAATCAACGCCTCCGGGCCGAAAACAAAGCCCTGCGCCAAGAAAACCAGCAACTTCGGCAGGTGATGCGTCAGCTAGAGCGGATGGTGCGGCGCTACGCCTAGAAGCCACGGTTAACGTTGCTATGCTGCCTACGTCCCAAAATCACAATCCCCCCGCCAACGCCGAATGGTGGGAATCAAGTTGGATGAGGGCTGCAATGCCAGTACTGCTCGGCTGGTGACCGATTAAGGTGGAATTATTCAGTCACGATCAGGTTATCGACAATGGCTCAGCCTACTCTTGATCGTCGCCAGTCTAAGTAGGCTAGGCAAAAAAAGGCGCGGAACCCGCGCCTTCTAGCTGTGATGTTGAGCAGGTGTGTTACCACCCCATCCCAAACACTGACGAAACGCCTAGGTGTTTAGGCGTCGCTCTCAATGTAGAAAAACAGCATGCCCATCACGGCCACTGGCATGAGCCAGGTGATAATCGGAATCAAAATCCAGGGCAGCCACGATGCCGCATAGGTTCCATCCATGATTGAAATCTCCTTAGCAAGTAAATGAATATTGTTGAGCCTAGCCTCGGGGCACCTAGTTATTCACAAAACCTCTGAAAATGGCATTGAGCTCTTCAAAGTGAGTCAGGAGGAAATAGGCCATATAGGCTCCACTCATGCCGCCAATGAAGAAGCCAGCGGTCATTTCGCTCCAACCTTCGGAGGTTTTGAGGGCGTCGGTACCAGCGGGCTGTTCAGCAGCGGGCTTGTTCGAGACCAACCCATGGGCTCCCATGCCAGCGGTGCCGAGCAGCACGATCGCGATCGCAGTCACCAACCCACCCAGGTAGGGAGCCGCCTCAAAGTCTCGCAAAGCCCCTACAACCACCTCTGGCCCGACTAAAAAATAGCCGTGGGCTAGGCCAATTTCTAGGCCTCGGGTAATGGGAGCCATTCCCTTACGGTGAGCTGGCAGCCAGCTAATGAATGCCCGCACAAAAGCAGAGTCACTGATCGGGGTAGACAGGTGACCCAGTTGAGGATCGCCTTGGTAAGGGCCAACGACTTGATTGGTCATGGGTTGATTTACCTCTGGATTTGGTTTGGTTGTCTAGACACGCAGGGAAAAGAATAAAAGTCCTGGCTCAACTACCCCGAAGAACCAGGACTCTTGAGAAGCGGAGAGTCTCCATCCGTCTCAAGCCTGTAGAAGGGGTCAGAACGGGGCTGTAGAGGGTCTGACACACCTCAATTTCTAAAAATATTTTTGATCGGGTGGGCATCGCCCACCATCGCCGTCTCAGCCTGGTGGCTGTTTGAAAAGGCTACTCGTGAGCGTAATTTTTTGTCTTACTTTCCCCTCCTGGGAGGGGTGCCCGGAGGGCGGGGTGGATCAACGGACTCAGTTAAACCCACCCCTTACCCCTCCGAGGAGGGGATGCGCTCCTCGCTAGCCAAAGCGACTGGAGGTCGAGGCTATCAGGAAGGCGGCGTAGGTGACGATGTAGCCCACCGTAAAGTGAGCCAGACCCACCACCCGAGCCTGCACGATGGAGAGGGCAACGGGCTTATCCTTCCAGCGAACCAGGTTCGCCAGAGGAGTGCGCTCGTGGGCCCACACCAGGGTCTCGATCAGCTCCTGCCAGTAACCCCGCCAGGAGATCAAGAACATGAAGCCCGTCGCCCAGACCAGGTGCCCAAAGAGGAACATCCATGCCCAGACGGCCAGATTATTCATGCCGTAGGAGTTGTAGCCGTTGATTAGCTGCGACGAGTTAAGCCACAGATAGTCTCGGAACCAACCCATGAGATAGGTCGAGTTTTCATTGAACTGGGCCACGTTGCCACCCCAGAAAGTGAGGTGTTTCCAGTGCCAGTAGAAGGTCACCCAGCCAATCGTGTTCAGCATCCAGAACATGGCCAGGTAGAAGGCATCCCACGCGGAGATATCGCAGGTGCCGCCCCGACCAGGGCCATCGCAGGGGAAGCTGTAGCCGAAGTCTTTTTTGTCGGGCATTAGCTTCGAGCCGCGGGCATCCAGCGCCCCCTTGACCAAGATCAAGGTGGTGGTGTGTAGACCCAGGGCGATCGCATGGTGAACCAGGAAGTCGCCGGGGCCAATGGTCAAGAACAGCGAGTTGCTGCCGCTATTGATGGCATCCATCCAGCCCGGTAGCCACACGTTGCCAAAGTTAGGCCAGGCGGTGGTGGCAATGCTGTCGGGGTTAGATAGGAGAGTATCGAACCCGTAGAGCAGCTTGCCAGAGGCTGCCTGTACCCATTGGGCAAAGACTGGCTCGACCAGGATCTGCTTTTCTGGGGTGCCAAAGGCGACCACTACGTCGTTGTGAACGTACAGTCCAAGGGTGTGGAAGCCCAGGAACAGCGATACCCAGCTCAGGTGGGAGATGATCGCTTCCTTGTGCTCCAGCATGCGAGCCAGCACGTTGTTTTCGTTGGCCTTGGGGTCGTAATCCCGCACCAAGAAAATCGCCCCGTGGGCAAAGGCCCCCACCATCAAGAAGCCAGCGATGTACTGGTGATGGGTATAGAGCGCCGCCTGGGTAGTGAAGTCCTTGGCGATAAACGCGTAGGACGGTAGCGAGTACATGTGCTGCGCTACCAGGGATGTCACCACCCCTAAACAGGCCAGGTGCCAACCTAGCTGAAAGTGCAGGGAGTTGTTGTAAGTATCATAGATGCCTCTATGTCCTGCCCCAATCATGCCCCCAAAGGGGGTACCCGGTGGCGGGTTATGGGCTTCCATGATGGTCTTCATGTCGTGGCCAATACCGAAGTTAGTCCGGTACATATGACCCGCGACGATAAACAACACCGCGATCGCCAGGTGGTGGTGGGCAATATCCGTCAGCCACAGCGCTTCGGTCTGGGGATGGAACCCACCCAAAAAGGTGAGAATCGCATCGCCCGACCCTTGGGCAGTGCCAAACACATGGTTTGCACTGTCGGGGTTCTGGGCATAGACCCCCCACTGACCAGTGAAGAAGGGCTTCAACCCGGCAGGGTGAGGTTTGACTGACAGGAAATTATCCCAGCCCACGTGCTGACCCCGCGCTTCGGGAATCGCCACGTGGATGAGGTGACCAGCCCAGGCCAGAGAGCTAACGCCAAACAGCCCAGCCAGGTGGTGGTTCAGGCGCGATTCCGCATTTTTGAACCAGGCCAAGCTAGGCCGAAACTTAGGCTGTAGGTGCAGCCAACCGGCAAACAGCATGACCGCCGCCATAATCAGCAGGAACATGGCCCCGCTGTAGAGATCGACATTGGTGCGCATGCCGATGGTGTACCACCAGTGGTACACCCCAGAGAATGAAATGTTAACCGGATAATTGGCCCCCGCCTGGGTGAAGGCATCCACAGCGGGTTGGCCAAATTGCGGATCCCAGATCGCGTGGGCGATCGGTTTCACGCCCAGTGGGTCTTTCACCCACTGTTCAAAGTTGCCTTGCCAGGCGACATGGAACAGGTTGCCCGAGGTCCACAAAAAGATGATTGCCAAATGGCCGAAGTGGGAGGCGAAAATCTTTTGGTAAAGATTCTCCTCCGTCATGCCATCGTGGCTCTCAAAGTCATGGGCCGTGGCAATCCCGTACCAGATCCGCCTTGTGGTCGGATCGGTAGCCAAGTCCTGGCTAAATTTTGGGAATTTAGTTGCCATGAATCAAAACGGATACGAATGGGTCAGAAAACGCAATTCGTCGAAATTCGGTGGTTTGGGTTGCGGTAGGGGTACAGCATGCTGTGCCCCTACCGGGAATCCCATGACCAAACGGGTCATCCCACCGAAATTATTCGCGCCAGGAAGAAGGCCCACGTTGTGGCAATCCCTCCTAACAGGTAGTGCGCCAGGCCCACGGCCCGACCTTGGGTAATGCTCAGGGCACGGGGCTGGATGGCCGGAGCCAGCTTCAGCTTGCTGTGCGCCCAAACAATGGACTCGATCAGCTCTTGCCAGTAGCCGCGACCGCTGAACAAGAACATCAGACTAAAGGCCCAGACAAAGTGCGCCCCGAGGAACATCAGACCGTAGGCCGACAGTGCCGACCCGTAGGAACCAATCACCTGGGAAGCCTGCGCCCAAAGGAAATCGCGCAGCCAGCCGTTGATCGTGATCGCGCTGGCCGCAAAGTTGCCGCCGGTAATGTGCGACACTGCCCCGTCGGGCGAAACCGTTCCCCACACATCCGACTGCATCTTCCAGCTAAAGTGGAAAATCACAATCGAGATGGAGTTGTACATCCAGAACAGGCCGAGGAAAACGTGATCCCAGCCCGAAACCTGGCAGGTACCGCCCCGACCGGGTCCATCGCAGGGAAACCGGAAGCCCAGTTCACCCTTGTCGGGAACTAGCCTGGAGCTGCGGGCAAATAGCACGCCCTTGAGCAAAATCAGCACCGTCACGTGGATGGTGAAGGCATGAATGTGGTGCACCATAAAATCGGCTGTCCCCAGGGGAATGGCCGCCATAGCAACCTTTCCACCTACCGCTACCACGTCGCCGTTGAACACAGGGCTAACCCCGGCCAGGGCTTGGGGTGCCGTGTTGCCAGCGGCGGCAGCATGGATGCCCTGAATCCACTGGGCAAATATGGGCTGGAGGTTAATCGCCGTATCGGAGAACATATCCTGGGGTCGCCCCAGCGCCCGCATGGTGTCGTTGTGGATGTATAGCCCAAAGCTATGGAAGCCCAGGAAAATACACACCCAGTTGAGGTGCGAGATAATCGCATCCCGATGGCGCAACACGCGGTCCAGCAGGTTATCCACATGAATGGCGGGGTCATAATCCCGCACCATGAAGATGGCTGCGTGGGCCGCCGCCCCACAGATTAAGAAGCCGCCAATCCACATGTGGTGGGTAAACAGCGACAGCTGAGTGGGGTAATCGGTAGCGATGTACGGGTAGGGGGGCATCGAGTACATGTGGTGGGCCACGATGATCGATAGAGAGCCCACCCAGGCCAAGTTCCACGACAGCTGGCAATGCCAGGAGGTGGTGAAAATTTCGTACATACCCTTGTGGCCTTCGCCGGTAAAGGGCCCTTTGTGAGCTTCTAGCACCTCTTTAAAGCTGTGGCCAATGCCCCAGTTGGTGCGATAGAAGTGGCCCGCGACGATAAATAGCACCGCCAGCGCCAGGTGATGGTGGGCCGTATCCGACAGCCACAGCCCGCCAGTTTGGGGGTTTAGCCCACCCTTGAAGGTCAGGAAGTCAGCGTAGACTCCCCAATTTAGGGTGAAAAATGGCTTTAGTCCCTCGGCAAAGCTGGGGTATAGATCCGCCATCAAGCTCTTGTCAAGGATCCACTCGTGGGGCAAGGGTATCGCCGCCGCCGAGTCGATTAGCCGGCCACCAATGGTTAGAGGCTTGCCCGCATCGATCGCATCCAAACAGGCGTTGACGGGCAACGACACATGGATCTGCTGACCGGCATAGCCCAGACAGCCCAGGCCCAAGAGCCCGGCCAGGTGGTGATTCATCATCGATTCCACGTTTTGAAACCACTCCAGCTTGGGAGCAGCCTTGTGGTAGTGGAACCACCCGGCAAACAGCATCAGCCCGGCCATTACCAGGGCGCCAATGGCGGTGCAGTAGAGCTGGAAGCCGTTAGTAATGCCGTTGGCCCGCCACATCTGGAACAAGCCAGAGGTGATCTGGATGCCGTGGAAGCCGCCGCCCACGTCGGCGTTGAGAATTTCTTGGCCAAAAATGGGCCAAACTACCTGAGCACTGGGCTTAATGCCGGTGGGGTTGGTGAGCCAAGCCTCGTAGTTAGAGAACTTGGCACCGTGGAAGTACATGCCGCTTAGCCAGATAAAAATGACGGCTAAATGGCCAAAGTGAGCACTGAAGATTTTTCGCGAAATATCTTCCAGGTCACTGGTGTGACTGTCAAAGTCATGGGCGTCGGCATGCAGATCCCAAATCCAGGTGGTGGTTTTGGGCCCCTTGGCCAACGTGCGGTCGAAGTGGCCGGGTTTGCCCCATCGCTCAAATGAGACGGGTACCGGATCTTTATCAACTACGACCCTGACTTTTTGTCCCGGTTCAGGGGGACTTATGGTCATGGGACTCTCCTCTCTTCTACTCGAAAATACAGAGCGGATATAAAGTGCTTCCTACTCGATAGACGAATATAAATTGAGTCTATAGAAAGCTTAAATAAGCGTTTTGGGTGCTAAAAAGCCTTCCGAAGCAGGGGTGACTTTGACTGGATAACCCAGAAAGGCACCGTTGAATCGAACGGTTTAATAGCTTTCAATCCTGACTTTCCTAGGGCTAGAGCCAGTCTAAAACCTAAGCTAGATCACTCAATCGTCCTAAAAACAAGGTCAGGTTAAGTAATAAACTACAGAATGGTTGGTGTTCTTGGTAAGCGAAAGTTTCACAAGTTAATAACTCTGGAAAAAATAAAATCGACAAGCCAAATACTTTGAGGATGGCCGACAGTGCTCTTTTATTTCTTGCAATAAAGAAAAATAATCATCTCAACATAAGAGGGTTTAGTACTCTATATATTAGCGACCAGAGAATGAATAAACTGGCCCATTGCGGGGTCTCGTCGTAACCATGGTTGAGGTTACGGCTTCTAGAAATGGGGTTGGTTGCTAGATGGCATGGGCTGAGTCTGGCTGTGACCTGAGCGGCTCATAGCGAAAGGTTTGGGGCCATCATGGGGTAAGTTACATGCCTACCAAGATGCGCCCGTTCGGCAATGTCAGCCTGACCGGGTTAGATTTGCCCTGTCCAGAACTGGGTTTGGTCAGAATCGTAAGTCTTGTAGACAAGCTTCGCCAATGGGCAGCGTCCCCATCGGGAAAAAGAATGCCTTCATTTCAATGGCGATCGGCTCAATGGCGATCGGCTCAATGGCGATCCGCCCACCAGTGACATTATCCTCGCTGCACCAGGGCGGCATCCCCAGGCGTGGGAGCACGCAGGTCAGAGCGGGTCAGTTCAGGGGTATGACTGTACACTGACCCCAGCAAAATCTCTAAGCAGCCCGCTGCGCGAGCCCGATGAATAGCTTTGTGAGTAATCAAATCGCCGACGTTCAAAATGACTTGGTCCTGTTCATCGAGCATGACCCTTGTCACTGGGCGTCCCAAGGCTCCCTGAATGCGACGGTTCTCGATGAACTGCTGAACCTGAACCTGGGCATTGGTCGCCTGACGCTGCAGGACTGCCCACAGGGTAGCGGCCTCAGATTGGAGCTGGCTGGCCCCGGTTTGCAGTTGCCTGCCTGCGATCGCAGTTCTCTGCTTGAATTGCTCGTTGGTGCGTTGCAGCCTCTGGCTGGCCCCTTGGCGAAGGGCTGCATCCAGACTGAGACCCGTGGCGTCCATCAGCGCCTGCTCTTGGCGATGGGTACGGGCACGCTCCAGCACCGTTTCGGTGACAATCTGTCCGGCCGCTACGATCACAACCCCCGAGGGAGTCCGTACTGTAGTCTCAGCGCGCTGTCCTAGGGTTTGATCAACCAGGGGAGCAGCTAAGAACCCTGTAGCCTGCTGGGTCAGATCGGCACTGATATCGCCACCTGTGGCGCGGTAGAGTTCGTCGAGCACCTCGGCAGAATCGGCCAGACTCAGCACCTCAGTATTGACCACAGCACCTTCAGCAATTAACAGGTTGCCTGCGGTAGTGTAAATGTCGCGATCGACGATTTTACCCAGGACATAGGCGCGCTGATTGGCGGGGGAGACGGCGGCATTGGTGATTGATGCCAGGGTGTCATGCTGCAAACCTTTGAGATCTTGGCTAGCCTGTTGGGTTGCCGACTGAAATTGGTCTTTGGCCTGCTGCGTAGCTGTTTGAAATTGTTCCCTGGCAGCTTGGGTAGCCACCTGAATGCGATCGCGGGCTTCCTGGCCAATGTCGCCGCCCGTCGCCCGGTAGAGGCGATCGAGCACGCCGCTATCTGAGGCTTTCTGCACATCCGCCGCCGTGATCGCTAACCCAACGGGGAACAGCATATGCCCCTGGTGATCAAGCACGGCATCCTGGGTCGTTTTGCCTAGGGTAAAAGCTTGCTGCTCACTAGGGGCCACAACAGCATTTGTGATTGAGACCTCGGCACTGCGACGAGCCGTGTCGTACTGTTCGCTGGCATCACGGGTGAGGGCTTCCCAATCTTTTTGAGCAGCGGTGGTGGCAGCCTGAAGCTTCTCGCTGGTGTACTGACCCGCTTCCTGAAGCTTAGTGCCGGTGTACTGACTGGCCTCTTGCAGGCGATCGCTCGCTGATTGCAGAGCCCCGCGTACCCCACCCACCTGTTCTTCCATTAGGTCAGCGGTTTCGGGTGATACAAAGGCCACGTCTTCGCCGATGGTCAACGTATGTAGCGCGGGCACGAACGATCGCCCTGAGTAGGCATCGGCAAACAGCCCGCCAGAGACTTCATAGCCCTCCACCAAGCCCGTAATTTCGTCAAAAAACAGGTCAACCATGGTACCGAGGTGACGACCATCGGTGGTCATAATTTTGGTACCCCGCAGGATATTGTTTTCTCGCAGCAGAGCTTTAATACGGCTTAGCGTCTTAGCCGAAACAAGAGTGCTTTTATCGGCAGTAATAATGCCGCTAGGGCCAATGGCTTTAACCGATGCCAGGGGCAGAATACGAGCACCTTTAAACCAACCTGCTTCAGACACTAGAAAGCCCAGCACCTGATTAGTTTCATGGTCAAAAACTAAATCACGTACTGACTCCAACATTTTGCCAGTGTCGTAGGCAAAAATCGACTTCCCTAAAATATCGCTACCTTGTCGCATAGTTGCTCCTTGCCGCTAGTGTGTGAACCGTAGAGTATTGGTTTGAGGCTGAGCCAACTGGGATCGAGCCTAAAAAATCAGTTGATGGTAAATTCAGCGAGCGGAGGCTACTGCTGCCGGACAACGTCAGGCCCCCAGTTGGTGTAGCCCTTGTACTCAAGCGTGCCCAGGCCTGCGATCGCGAGCAGTACCAAAGCGACACCCCAAAAAAGTCTATGATTAGTCCGTTTTCCTACTAACCTAGGCATTGCCAACTCCTTCAAAATTTCACAGCGGTGTTTGAGCTCAAGAGCTGTTTGAACTCAAGAGCTAACTTTGTAGCGAGGCATAACCTTTCCTAACAGGGATCCATTGCAGATCAGAGAATTCTCTCAAAGAATTTTAAAGTGCCTAAAACCCACTATTTTTCTACTATCAGCAGAACAAAAAAGCAGGTAGTAAATAGGCTAACTCTAGAAACTTTGACCTTGTAAAAGGCCAGAATAAACACATCTGTCTCTACTTCCCATAGTAACTCTACTCTCGATGTAACAAAAAAAGCCTCCCCATCAAGAAATAAAAATCTATCTGTCTTTAGATAGATTGACAAGGCAAAGATGGGTTATGAAAATCCCTGGCGGGTGGGCTGATTTTTGGAGTCTTTCCTAAGGCTGCTGTTAAGGCTGGCAGTGGGTGTCTGCTTTGGCGCTGCTTTGGCGCTGCTTTACAGATGTGTTGTAACTGGATGCAGCGATTTTAAGAGGACGGTCATAGAGCTCCACGACGACCGCCCCTGTGGGGAGACCTGTGTGGAGACCTGTGTGGAGATATTTGGCGGTCAGTAGTCGCAGCTAGGCCAACGGTGCTAAGGATTATGGGCTTTATCCCGATAGCGTCCTAACTGGCTAATGGTCGCGATCGCTCCCGAGCTGCCCTGATCGAGGGTGGGCAGATAAATCTCTCTGCCCGCGATCGCCCCAGGTGGTGTACATTATGAGAAAATTGTGACAACTATTTAAGTAAACTCAATTTAGGAGGTCATCCCCTATGGATTGGCGTGTTGTAGTCGTTTTATTGCCGATTGCTGTGGCGGCTAGCTGGGCTGTGTTTAACATCGGTCGGGCTGCCCTAGGGCAACTACAAGACTTTCTCAACCGGGAGGCTTAGGCCTGGTTCGTTGAGTCTGTCGTCGCATTGTTACCGCCTAAATTAAGCCCACTCACGTTGCCCTAGAAGGGGCTGGCCTGAAATTGCCGGTTCACTCTAGGGCTAACTGTTGCAACTTGGGCATCAGCTGGTTAAAGGCTACGCCTCGGTGGCTGTGCTGCTCTTTTTGTTGTGGCGACATTTCGGCAAAACTCTGCCCCAGGGCTGGCACGTAAAAGATCGGATCGTAGCCAAAGCCCCCTGTGCCGCGCGGTGCCAGTAAGATTTCACCGGGGCAAATACCCTCGGTTTCAACCACGATCTGGCCAGCGGGGTTGGCCAGGGCCAGGGCGCAAACAAACTGGGCCTGGCGGTGATCTATGCCCTCTAGCTCTTGCAGTAGGCGATCAATTCTGGCTCGATCGCTAGGGGCGTAGCGAGCCGAGTAGATGCCTGGCGCGCCACCGAGGGCCTTTACCTGTAGGCCCGAATCGTCTGCGATCGCCCACTGGCCCAGTGCCTGGGCTACCCCCGATGCTTTCAGTCGGGCATTCTCTAGAAATGTGGTGCCGGTTTCCTTAATATCGATTGCATCGGGTTTGAGTTGCAGCTCCCAGCCCAGGGCATCGAGATACACCTGCATTTCTTTTAGCTTGCCGGGGTTCCCAGTAGCGACAACGACCGTGGGCATGGGTAATCTATCCATTTCAAGAGGGAGCCATGGGTCGATTGTAGTGCCTGGTTCGGGCCGACAAAATGGCACAGCTGCCAAATACAGATTGAACCTAAACCTGGTAGCGTGGTTGAACAGTTGCCTTCAATCGAAAAGGTTGAGCCCTTGACCGCAAAGCGCCCCTCCCAACGCTCCAACTACTGGACGCTCGCTCCCTATGTGCGACGTGAATGGCGCACCATTGCCCAGGCGCTGGTTGGCACTATCATTTTCGTTTCCTTCTGGCCGGTGTTGGCCTGGCTGTCGGGAAATATACTGGCCCAGCTAGCGGCGGGCAATGTGCCTGTGGTAGCGCGGTTTATCGCCATCACCATGGCCGGATTTGCCCTCCAAAAAATTGGTCAATATATTCAAGATTCGCTGATGGCGAGGGCGGCCCTAGAGGTAGCCTTTAACCTGCGCAAAGATGTCTATACCCACATCCATCGGCTCAGCCTCACCTACTTTGAGCGCAGTCAAACCGGCGATCTCTCCTATCGACTAACGGAGGATATCGATCGCATTGGCGAAGTGGTGCAAAAGCTGTTCCATGACTTCTTGCCGTCAGTGCTACAGCTGGTTGTGGTGCTGGGTTATATGGTCTATCTCAACTGGCAGCTCACCCTCACCGCCATCGTGCTGGTGCCGATTTTGGCCATTCTGGCCGGGTGGTTTGGGGAGCAAATGCTGACGTTTTCGCGGCGCAGCCAAAATCTGGTGTCTGATCTGTCGTCGCTGGTGACCGAGGTGTTTAGCGGCATTCGCTTAGTGCGGGCCTTTGCTGCCGAAGACTACGAGGTCGAGCGCTTTACCCAGGAAGCTGAGAAAAACCGCCAGGCCAAGTACAAAGCGGCTTGGCTGCAGGCGGTGCAGTACCCGGTGGTGGGCTTTACCTACGCCGTGGTCGTGATGCTGATTTTGCTAGTGGGTACCTGGCAAATTTCCCAGGGTAATCTTACCGGGGCTTCCTTTGGTAGCTACGTGGTTGCAGCGCTAATGCTGATTGACCCGGTCAACCACGTCATTATCAATTATGGCGAGTTTAAGCAGGGCGAGGCCTCGGTCGATCGCGTGATCGAGCTGCTAGATATTGAGCCTGCGGTGCGCGAATTGCCCAGTGCTGGCGACTTACCCAAGGTCACTGGGCGGGTAGAGTACCGCAACGTTACCTTTGGCTACGAGGCCGACGAGCCGGTGTTGCGCAACTTGGATTTGCTGGCTTTACCCGGCGAAAAAATTGCCCTGGTGGGGTCTTCGGGGGCAGGCAAGTCGACCCTGGTAAACTTGCTGCCTCGCTTCTATGACCCCCAATCGGGCCAAATTTTGATCGACGATGTCGATGTCTCCACAGTGACCCTGCGCAGCCTGCGGCGGCAGATCGGCATTGTGCCCCAGGAAACCACGCTATTTTCGGGTACGATCGCCCAAAATATTGCCTTTGGCCAACAAGACTTTGACCTTGAAGCGGTGGAAGCAGCGGCTCGCATCGCCAATGCTCACAATTTCATTAGCCAGTTTTCCCAGGGCTACTACACCTGGATGGGTGAGCGGGGCGTAAACCTGTCGGGGGGGCAGCGGCAGCGGGTGGCGATCGCCCGCGCCGTTCTGCTCAACCCCCGCATTCTCATCCTTGACGAAGCTACCTCAGCGCTCGATGCCGAGTCAGAGGCATTGGTGCAGGAGGCCCTGGAGCGGCTCATGGGCGATCGCACCGTGTTTATCATTGCCCACCGACTGGCCACTGTGCGCGACGCCGATCGTATCTTGGTGCTAGAAAAAGGCCAAGTGATCGAGTCGGGTACCCACAGCGAACTGTTGGCTAACCAGAGTCGCTATGCTCAATTTTATGCTCAACAGTTTGCAGGCAGTAGTCAGGGGTAGCCTGCCCCCGCTGTCATCATGCTCTGTAATGACTACTCTGAAGTAAGTCCCTAACGGTTCCCATTGGCATGACATCGTCTCCGGCTACGGGCCTTGGCCCCAACTCTGAGAAAGCAGTTTATAACGACGGCGCGATCGATCGTCTATTTATCTGGCTGTTTAGCCACAAAATGGCTAAGGCTGTCGGCAAAGACCCCGCCCGCAGGGGTTATGACGGGTTTGTCGAGCTTTCGCAGCAAATTATGCAGGGGCGCAATGCCCAACAGCAGCAAGCTCTTGTAGCCGTGGTGCTCAAATCCTTAGTGCCCTCCCAAGCCCTGTGGCTGATTCGCCATCTGTTTGCACCCACCCAGTTGGTCTGTGAACTCAATGCTTGGTTTGCCACCCTCCTGTTTGAGTGGCTAGTTGGCCCCTGCGATGTCACAACCGTCGAACTTACCGATGCCCAAGGGCAGGTGCGGCAGCAGCGCAGCGGCGTCCAAATTAAAAAGTGCCGCTACCTGGATGAGAGTCGCTGCGTCGGCATGTGCGTCAACATGTGCAAGCTGCCTACCCAGCGCTTCTTTACCGAAGACTTTGGCATTCCCCTCACCATGGTGCCGAATTTTGAAGACTTTAGCTGCGAGATGGTCTTTGGTCAGCCGCCGTCACCCCTAGAGACCGAGGACGCCTACCAGCAGCCCTGCCTCATCGATCATTGTTCCCTCGCAACCAGAGATCCCCAGCCCTGCCCCAAGGTTAGGCACTGAGGGTGTCCGATAGGGTTTGCTCATATTCTTCCAGTGCCGCCAGCACCAATATCAGTTCCTGACGATTGGCCACATTGGGGTCTAGTTGGTATCGGATTTGAGCTTTTTGGTAGCGTACTTCCTGTCGATCTCGTCGAGCTTCGCGTTCTGCTCTTTCAGCTTCGCGTTCTGTTTCCTCAGCTCTTCGGTCTCTTGCTTCAGCCTCACGGTTTCCTTCTCGATTTCGACGGTTCCACTCAACGCCGAAATTAGCCAGTGCAGCCAGGAGGGCTGCCACGGTGAGTCGGTTGCTCCAGAGTTGGGGCTGGGCGACGATGCTGAGGAACTGGAAGTCTTGTTTGTCATAGAACCGCAGAAATGCAATAGCGATTACGAGTACCGTGACCAAACTGCCGGGCAGCAAGCCCAGAAAGTTGATCCACACCTGACGCTTGAATAGCTCCATTCTAAGCGATCGCCTCTGGCCCAATGGATGTGGTCATTGTAGGGGAGGGGAG
>NZ_JADEWX010000237.1 GCF_015207395.1 Nodosilinea sp. LEGE 07088 | reverse complement strand
AGTTATGGACCGACTGGGCACTCCAACTGATAGCGCTCAAACCCCATAAACATCGCTATTTTCAGCGTGGTCTCTATGCTCTATCCCTGATGCAGCAAGCTCTTTAGGTACGTTGTCACCCGTTAAGGACTACAATAGGGCTGTATTTCGGTTGGGCCTATCACCATTCGCCATGTCGCCCCCAGAACCCTCCCAGCCTCGTACCCTGCTCAAAACCGTGACTCAGGCCTTGCAGGCCGTGCAGGCCAAGGTCGATTTCGGCAAGCTGTCGGTGAAGCAAGGGGCTCGCGCCGCCGAAATTGAGGTGACCGTCAACGGTCAGCCCACCACCTATCCGCTGCTGGGCGAGCACTACATTTTAGGGCGCAGCAACTCCCAGTGTGACATTGTGGCCCCGAGCCCTATCGTCAGCCAGGTTCACGCCACCCTCACTCGCGACGTCAACCGCCCCAGTCAGCCCTTCGTGATGAAGGATCGCAAATCGACCAACGGCATTTATCGGGGCAAAAAGCGGCTCACCCAGACGGTGATGAACCACGGCGATGTCTACACCCTTGGCCCGCCCGAACTGGAAGACGCGGTTACCCTGCGGTTTAGCGAACCGCCCCCTTGGTATGTCAAAACTGCTCGCTATACCCTCTTCGGTTTTACGGGGCTGTCGCTGGCGGTGGGTGCCTGGATTGTCGGCATCGAGTGGCCCAAAATTCCGATGCGGCCCCTGCCCGACTCCGTGCAGGGGCCTGTAGTCATCCTGGGTGAAGAAAATGGCACCTCTGTACCCCTGCGGGAACAGCTCACCCAGTCGCACCAAGAACTGCGCCGCATCGGCGACTTTTCGCCCTATCTGCCCAAGGCCCTGGTCGCCTCCGAAGATACTCGCTACTACTGGCACTTGGGGGTTGACCCGATCGGCATTTTGCGGGCGGTGGTGATCAACATACAGGATGGTGCGATTCGCCAGGGGGGCAGCACCATTACCCAGCAGCTAGCCCGCAGCGTCTACCGCGAATACGTCGGTACCGAAGATTCGGCGGGGCGCAAAATTCGCGAGGCGATCACGGCGCTCAAGCTGGAGACGTTTTACAGCAAAAACTACCTGCTGCTCACCTACCTCAACCGGGTCTACCTGGGTGAAAATCTCTATGGCTTTGAGGATGCGGCCCAGTTTTACTTCGACAAGCCCGCTAGCGATCTGACCCTGTCGGAGTCGGCCACCCTGGTGGGCATTTTGCCCGGCCCCAATGCCTTTAACCCGGTGCAAAACTACGAGGCGGCGGTGGCCTACCGCGATCGCGTGCTCGATCGCATGGTGGCCCTGGGTATGGTCAGCCAGGAGGAGGCGCGGCGAGCACGGCGATCGCGCATTGAGATCAGCCCCGATGCCACCCGCCAGCTCCAGAGCACCCGGGCCCCCTACTTCTACAGCTACATCTTTGAAGAACTCGATACGGTGCTGGGCTCCTCCCTAGCGCGAGAAGGTAACTTCTACGTGCAGACTAGCCTCGATCTCGACCTGCAAAAGGCTGCCGAAGCTGCCCTCAGTCAGGATGTTGCGACCCAAGGGTCGGCCCTGGGCTACTCCCAGGGAGCCGTGGTCACCCTCGAAACCAGCACCGGGGCCATTCGGGCCCTGGTGGGCGGCGTCAACTATGGCGAAAGCCAGTTTAACCGCGTTACCCAGGCGCGGCGTCAACCTGGCTCGACCTTCAAGCTGTTTGCCTACGGGGCTGCGCTTGAGGCGGGAATTTCCCCCAGTCAGTCGTTTTCGTGCCAGACGTTGAACTGGAGCGGCCAGCAGTTTGCGGGTTGTCGCTCGGGCTCGGGCTCGCTCGACATGTACGCGGGCATGGCCCGTTCTGAGAACGTGGTGGCCCTGCGCATCGCCCAGGAGGCTGGCCTGCGCAATGTAATCAACATTGCCGAGCGCCTGGGCATTGAGTCTAAGCTGGTGGCGTCCCCCGGCCTCACCCTGGGCGAAAGCGAAGTCATCCCCCTGGAGCTCACCGGGGCCTTTGCCGCTGTGGCCAATGACGGCGTCTGGAACCGCCCCCACGGCGTGGAGCGGGTGCTCGACAGCAGCGACTGCGCCGACTTAAACAACATCAGCACTTGCCGGGTAATCTACGAGTTTGGCCAGGCGGGAGACTCTAACCGTCAGGCGATCGACCCCACAATTGCCAGCACGCTATCGGGGCTGCTGCAGGGGGTAGTGCAGGGAGGCACTGGTCGCAGCGCTTTTTTGGGCCTGGGCGAAGCGGGTAAAACTGGCACCACCGACGACAACCGTGACCTCTGGTTTGTTGGTTTTGTGCCCGGACGCGATCTCACGACCGGCGTCTGGCTTGGCAATGACGACAATACCCCCACCCGGGGCAGCAGCGGCCAAGCCGCAGCGGTATGGGGTAACTATATGCGCCAGGTGGTTCAGTAGTAGCCTGGTCAGCCTGATTGGGTGCGTCATTTGGGAACGTTGCCATAGGGGGCTCGCTAGCAGAGCTACAGTGTCGAGACACCCTCCAATTCATCGAGTACTAGTCCAGTGGAGTCCTGTGGATGTCCTATTAGCTCGCGGGTAGACGACCCAGATGATCTTGGGCCTTGGCCGCCCAGGTAGGATTACCCATGGCGATGTAGAGGTTTTTGGCGTGTTCTAAAACAGTGCGGGCTTCGTCATAACGGCCTAGCTTTACAAAGGCTAGCCCAGCGCTATAGTAGGCGTCGGCATAGCGACCGTTGATCTGGGTGGCCATGCGAAACGAGTCGAGGGCGGTTTCGGTTTGCCCCTGGTTAAAGCGGGCAATGCCCAAATTGTAGTGGGCCTGGGCGTAGCGCGAGTTTAGGGCAATCGCCTGCTGGAGCACGGCTTCAGCTTCGGTATTTTGTCCGATCTGGAGGTAGATAATGCCCCGCTGCAAAAACGACTCGGGCGCATTGGGGTTATGCTGCTCAACCTGTTCAAAGGCGGCCAAGGCCTCGGGGAAGCGCCCCTGGGATTGATACACTAGCCCCAGATTGTAGTGGGCATTGACCAGGTCAGGCTGAATAGCAATGGCCCGCTGTAGGTAGGCTTCGGCTTGATCGAGGTTATTGCCTTCGATCAGAGCCCCGCCCAGATTGGCGTAGGCCAGAGCAAACTCAGGGTCGGCTCGAATGGCGGCCCAAAAGGCTGAGGCGGCATCCTGTAGATTGCCCTGCTGGCGCAGGACCAGGCCGATGTTGTAATGGGCTGCAGCCATGGTGGGGTCGAGGGCAATGGCCTCCTGAAACTGGGCCAGAGCACTGTCTAACTCTCCCTGCTGAATGAAGCTAAGGCCCTGGTTGAGGGCTGCCTCGGCTGCCTCACTCGGGGCAGCGGCTTGGGCGTAACCTGGCCCTGGATAAACGGCAGCAGACATGCCTGACAGCGCGATCGCCGCAGCGACCATGCTCCCCTGTAAACACCGCCATCGTTGTTGGTTAGACCGTGTCATACCTGGGTGTTTCCTTGGCCCGATAGAACGCCCCTAACAATATAGACAAGCTTCTTTTTTTTCAACTCCTGGCTAGGATCTGGTCTAGTGTTTTTCAATCAGAGGCTGCCGCTGCCTGAAATCGGCCCGCCTGGGCCAGGCAACCGGCCCTTGTCGTGAAGAATTCTTAACCGGTTCAGCCCCGAACTTCAGAGGGCTGAAAACGCTGTTAGGCCGAGGTACTTTGGCTCAGATCCCTTGTTAGTGACGACCTGACGGGCCATCATGGTCGCCCCCAGCGCAATAGCCACTTAGAAAACTGTCCTAGCTGTGCGGAGAACCCATCCTCTGGAGTGAGGTTTTCTTTATCGCCAGTCTACAGATTGTGTTCCCGGATGACTGCACCAACTCTGTTGTGTCTTCCACCAGGTAACCCCATGGTCACTTTCAGTTCATCCGCCTCCCTCCCTATTGCCGCCTCATCAACCCAGGAGACTGCTAATTTGCCCCTGCTCAATGCCGTTCTTGAAGGATTTGTTGACGGAATTTTAGTGCTGTCTGTTGACGGCACCTGTGTACACAGCAACCAAAAGGGCCGGACCCTGTGCCGTGACCTCAGCGACAGCCCTAGCGACAGTAGCTTGCCAACCTGCCTCACCGTTATGGGCCAGCACCTGCGCGAAAGCCGCGAACTGTATCCCGATACGCTGCTAGTGCTGACCCAGGAGTTTACGGCCCGCTCGGGTCACCAGATTCGGGTCCGTGTCCAGTGGCTCGATTTTCCGGCGACAGCGGATTCTTACCTGCTGGTTTCCCTAGAAAACAAAACCCGTTCGGCCCATGCCTCTGCCCTACTGGAGGCGGTGCAATACAACCTCACGCCTCGGGAGCGGGCGGTGTGGGTGCTGCGTCGAGCCAATCGCACCTATGAGGAGATCGCCCAGGAACTTTACATTACCGTTAACACCGTGAAGCGCCACTTGAAGAGTATCTATGCCAAGCGCAAGGATGTCACTGACACGATCGCAAACTAACTTCGGCCCGATATCTCAGGGGCGGTGTTGCTGAATAACGGTATGAATTTGGGTCAGGGCGTAGGTATAGCCAAGCCAGAGGCTTTATGGCCATTCGCCCTTAGAGTGTTCCAACTAAATACCTATCTGCATCCAGCCATCCCTCAGGGGTAAGCGGCTGGTCAGACTGGCACAGACGACTGCCCTTGGTGCGCCCAAACCAGTAAGGTGAAAGCAGTGAACTCAGCCTAGATGGAGTTCACTGCTGCCCGATCATTGCGTTGTCACTGTTGCCTATGCTGCCTAAGGATGACCTGCTGAAATCGGTTGAACATCGCGACTGTTTGGCTCGCGTGCTCGACCTGGCCGACCAGGCGATTAAAACCTGGGAGGTAGTGGTGACCGATTTTCTATCGCCGCCAGAGCAGGTCGAGGCCCAGGCCACCCTACAGCGGCTAACCGATGTCCATAGCCTAGCCTGGGGAGGCTATCCCCAGGCCGAGCGGCAGCGGTTGGCGATCGCCCGAGCCGAGATTCCCCTTGAGCCCAGCCAGATTCCCCTGGCGCTGCTGACGGTGGGGGGCAACTTTATGTTTGACCCCGCCAACCACGGCGATTTTTTGGGGGCTGTGCTGGGTACGGGCCTAGACCGAGGCCAGGTGGGCGACATCATTGTGCTGGGGGAACGGGGTGCCCAGGCGATCGCCGTGCCCGAGCTAACTGAGTTTCTCACTCAGTCGCTGACCCAGGTGCGATCGGTGCCGGTCAAAACCCAGCCCCTGGATTGGGATCAGCTGCGGGTGCGTCCGCCTAAGAAAAAAGAACTCACCACCGTTGAGGCTTCCCTAAGACTCGATGCCGTGGCCTCCGCAGGGTTTGGCATGTCGCGCAGCAAAATGGCTGACCTGATCGCCAGCGGCGACGTGCGGGTGAACTGGAAGGCGATCACCCAGGCCAGCCATACCCTGGCGGCAGGGGATTTGGTTGCCATTCGCGGCAAGGGGCGGCTGGAAATTGGCGAGGTAGCCATCACTAAGAAAGAGCGCTATCGCATTCAGCTCACCCGCTACGCCTAGAACGCCGGTACAGAAACCGGGGTTTAAGCCATACTGTACCGATGCTCTCGGCGATCGCAGCTTTTCTAACCTCAATTCGGGATAACGCCGTCCCCTCCTCTGGAGGGGTGCCCGGAGGGCGGGGTGGGTCAAAACTGCTACAGAGAGTAATCGGCTCAATACGGTGAAGTTCCGCCGATAGCCTCGATTGACCCACCCCTACCCCTCCCAGGAGGGGACAGCAAGCTTGCTTTAGCAGGAAAATTCTTATCCCGAACTCAGCTTTTCTAGGCCCCTCGGGAGGTGGCCTCTGCCACCCAGGACTCCAGCCGCAGGCGGGCAATTTTCTCAATTTCGCCTAGGGCAGTAGCCTGCTCGACAGCGGGGGAGTTGCCCAGCCGCTGGGCAAAATTCTCTAGGATTGACGCTTTGTTGTGGCCGGCCACGGCCAAAATAAACGGAAAGCCAAAGGTGGTTTTGTACCGCTGGTTGAGGCTTTGAAAGCGCTCATATTCTTCGGCGCTGAGGGCGTTTAGCCCCGCCTTACTCTGCTCGGCGACGGAGGCCTCGGCCATGGTGACCCGAGTGCCGAGATCGGGGTGAGCTTTAATCAAGGTTAATTTTGCCTCGGGATCCAGGGCTCGAACGATCGCCACCATGGCCCGGTGCAGCTCGGCCACAGAGCGAAAGGGACGCTGGGGCCAGACCTGGGCCGCAATGGTGGGGGTGGCTTCAAAGGCAGGGCCGATCGCGGCCACAAACTCGGCCTCGGTCATGGTGTTGAGCTGATCTAGGGTGTAGGGCATGGCGGGTTCTAGAAGGTTCAGAATAGCGGGTGGTCAAAAATTAGCTCAGTGATTGGCCCTGCGCCTGGAGACCTAAAACCGCTGGGCAAGGGCGATCGCCAACGGACTCAGCAGCAGCGCTGGCAAAAATGAGGCGACTCGCACCTGGACAATTTCCAGCAAGTTGAAGCCAATGCCCAAAATCATCAGCCCGCCAGTGCCGGTAATCAACAGCACCTGGGGGCTGGTGGCCGGGTCGGGAATGACCGCGCCCGACAGACTGGCCAGCAGCGACAGCCCCCCCTGCACCACAAATACGCTCAGGGCCGAAAAGCCGACGCCGATGCCGTAGGTGCCGGTCAGGGCGATCGCCGCCAGCCCATCCATGGTGGCCTTGAGCGTCAGCAGGGCATTGTCGCCCGTCAGCCCGTTGTTGAGGCTGCCGACAATGGTCATGGGGCCAATGCAAAACAGCAGGCTAGCCGCCACAAACCCTTCGGTAAAGCGGCCCCCGCCCCGCACCCGAGCCTTGAGCCAGTCGCCCAGCACCGAGAGGCGTTTTTCGATCTGCCACCATTCTCCCAGCAGCCCGCCCGCCACCATCACCAGCAGCGCCAAAATAATGCCGTCGATGGGGCCAGCATCGATGGCCGATAGGCTGCGGGCCATGGCCATGCCAATCACCAGGGTCATCAGCCCCACCGCCTGGGTGATAATCTGCTGCATCGAGCGGGGTAGACGACTGCGCAGCAGTACCCCCAACCCAGTGCCCGCCATCACAGTGGCGACATTGATCCAGGTGCCGCTGGTTTTAGCCCAAAGACCGAGCATGACCACTCCTCAAAACCATTTCAGAAACCCCCTAGCCGTCAGGCCAACTAAACCAACCGCC
>NZ_JADEWX010000236.1 GCF_015207395.1 Nodosilinea sp. LEGE 07088 | reverse complement strand
GGGTGAAGGGTGAAGGATTTTGGACGAGGCCTCGTCTCCTCCTGGGAGGGGTAGGGGTGGGTCTGCTGGAGATTTTGGATTTTGGATTTTGGATTTTGGATTTTGGATGTCTGGTGCTAAATACCGCCGCAGACGGACGACTTCGCCAAATACCATGACGCAGGGCGATAGCACTTCTCCTCGCGTCACCTGGCCAATGGTGAGCAGGTTGCCTGCCCAGACCTGCTGCTGCGGGTGCCCTCCCCAGCGAATGATCGCCACGGGCATTTCGCCCCGGCAGCCGTTAGACCGCAGGCGCTGCACAATGTCGTTGAGGTGGCGGCTGCCCATGAGCACCACCAGGGTTTGCAGGCGGGCCAGGGTGGCCCAGTCGAGGCGATCGGGGTCGTGGGCGGTGACCACGCCAAACCCCTGGCTCCAGATCGGGTCGGTGAGGGGAATGCCCGCCAGCAGGGGGGCGGCCAGGGCCGAAGAAACGCCAGGAACCACCTCCACTGGGCAGCCAGATTCGCGCAGGGCCTGCACCTCGGCGGCGGTGCGGCCAAAGATAAACGGGTCGCCGCTCTTGAGCCGTACCACCGATTTTCCTGCTCGAGACAGCTTGACTAACAACGCGTTGATCTCGCTTTGGGGAGGGCTGGGCTGGCCGCCGCGCTTGCCCATATCGATGCGATCGCACCCCACTGGCAGCAATTTCAGCAACGCCTCATCCACCAGGGCGTCGTAGACCAGACACTCGGCCCGCTGGAGCAGGTCGTACCCCCGCACGGTGAGATAGGCGATCGCCCCCGGCCCGGCCCCCACGATATAAACTGTCCCTGGCTGAGTCATGATCAAAAGCTAATACGATGCCCCTTGAAGGATGGCAGATGACTGTTTAGATTTTGATCCTCCCATTCAGTACTATCCATATCAAGCAGCCGGGTTCCTGGATCAGCGCTCTAGCAGGGCTTGAAAGCGGGGATCGGCGCGGATGGGGTCGAAGTCGGTGTCGGTCTTTGCCATCTCGCGATAATTAGGATCGATGTCAAAAGCTTGTTGGAGTAACTCAAAAGCTGACTCTAGATCTCCCTGCATACTGAGGGCGTATGCTTTGTTGTAGATAGCGTTAGCGTGCTGAGGGTTAATTTCTATTGCTTTATCAAAACTAGAGATCGCTTCATTGAGCTGTCCAGCATTCGCTAAAGCATACCCTTTATTGTCCCAAGCTTCGTGGTTGTCGGGTTGGATTGCGATCGCAGCGTTATAGGCGGCAATGGCCTCCTCATGGCGGCCTAAGTTCCACAGCGCGATCCCTTTGAGATAGAGCGCTTTGTGGAGATCGGGTTTGATGGTGATCGCAGCGTCATAGGCGGCAATGGCCTCCTCGTAGCGGCCTAAGTTCCCCAGCGCAACCCCTTTGAGGTAGAGCACTTCGTGGTCGTCGGGTTTGATGGTGATTGCAGCGTCATAGGCAGCAATCGCCTCCTCATAGTGGCCTAATTCATTCAACGCAATCTCTTTCTCGCAGAGCACAATCTGTTCCGTAAGCCCTTTGAGCTTGAGTATAAGATCTTTGTTGTAGAGCGCTTCGGGGTCGTCGGGTTGGATTGCGCTCGCAGCGTCATAGGCGGCGAGCGCAGCGTTATAGGCGGCAATGGCCTCTTCATTGCGGCCTAAGTTCCCCAGCGCAACCCCTTTGAGGTAGAGCACTTCGTGGTCGTCGGGTTTGATGGTGATCGCAGCGTCATAGGCAGCAATCGCCTCCTCATAGTGGCCTAATTCATTCAACGCAATCTCTTTCTCGCAGAGCACAGTCTGTTCCGTAAGCCCTTTGAGCTTGAGTATAAGATCTTTGTTGTAGAGCGCTTCGGGGTCGTCGGGTTGGATTGCGCTCGCAGCGTCATAGGCGGCGAGCGCAGCGTTATAGGCGGCAATGGCTGCTTTCCATTCCATGGAAGCATCGAAGAGATTGCCCTGCTCAAAATGCAGATTGACTCTCTCCGACTCATCCAGCTTCTCGGCTTCTAGCAGCGATTGAATTTCTAGAATGCGACGATTGCGCTGTTCTTGCGTCCAGCTCAGGTATTGGCTGTACCCGCCTTCTAACCAAAGGCGGCGGGATTCACGGCTGAGGGTGGCAGTATCGTCAGCGATTTGGGCCACGCCCGATCGCCAGTCAAAGAAATCGGGGGCGCGGTGAACGAGGTATTTCACCGCAAAGACAGGCAGCAAAAACACAATCCGGGTGGCAAAGCTATCGCGAAAGCGTTCCCGCTGTTGGTTGAGGTTGATCAGCACCGGGGGCACACCGTGCCAGCTATAGCTAAAGATTTTTTCGCTGCTCCAGCCCAGACGTTTTTTCGATTCTTCGTAATCTAAAAGTGATAACTCTAAACCTTGAATGAAAAGAACATCTGTCTGTTGAGAAACCCCAACAAACCTTTGAAAACGGGTAAATAATGTCTCCTCCCGTTCATCCAGAAAAGTTTTTATTCTCTTGAACAAGTTGCCATCTGAAATTGGAGCCTCTAGCTTCAGAACATCAACGCGCTTACCCCTTAAATCTTTCCGAGTGCGCTTTATCAGCTTCTCTCCCTGGAAAGGTGAGCACTCCACAAAAAACAGGCCAAACCCCTCTGTGCGGCGCAGGCCGTTGAGCAGCATCCGGTATTCTGCGTCGGGGTCTAGGGTTTGGTCGTTTTCATCCCAGGCCAGCAGGTCGGTGGTCATGGTGGGGGTGCCTCCGTTGCCAGGGCGGCTTTCGCCTGCTGAAACTCAGGGATCGCCTTGATCAGCGGGTGGGCATCGTACCAGCACTGCATCGTACCCTCGTCGTCAAAATAGCGATACTCCATCAGGCAGCGGCGAAACAGCAGGTCGCGGTGGGGTTCGTCGTTATCGATGCTGCGGGTTTGGGCCACCTTGGCCAGCACCCGCCACTGATCTTTTTCTACCGTGCGACGATAGGTGTCGCGGGTAGTGGCGATCGCCCGCCGCACCGCCACCGTGGGGATGGGCAGCGCCTCGGTGCGGTTCATCGCTTCCTTCATCAGCAGCAACAGCTCTCGCACATGGCCGCCGCTGGCCAGGCAAAGCTGGGTCACCACGTCGTCATTTTCAAAGATATCGCGCCCCAGCTGCACTTCGGCAATAAAGGGCTGAATGCGGCGCACCAGCACCTCCTGCATTTTGGCAATGCCAGGGAGATGCCGCTGCCCGTCGGGCTTCTGCACCATCACCATCGGCAGCAGATCTGGGTTGCCGTAGACCTCCTTCAGGTCGTTGGCCCGGTTGGAATACACCATAGAAATAGGAACGGTGTAGATCAGGTGGCAGTCGAGCCCCTGGAGCTGATCACTGCGATCCAAAAAGATTTCGTCGTGGTTGCTGCGGCCATAGTCGTCGTGGATGGGGACGATGCGATCGAGGTTGTCGGCAATCACAACGATGTGCTGTTTGTCCGGCGGCAGCTTGGCCTTGGCATCGGCAATGAACGCATTCAGCGCCTTCACCAGGGTCATGGTGTGGGGGTTCACCAAGTCGCGAATCTTGCTGCGCTGGCTAGGCACCGCGCGAATGCTGGCGGTGATTTCGGCAAACTGCGCCGCCAGGGTCTTCACATCTAGCGACTCCATCACCACTTTGGTCTGGCCCAGGTCGTAGAGCGATTGGCCCCGCTCCTTAAACCAGCTAATCAAGGGCGCAGGGTCAGCGTTTTGCAACTCTTCTAATAAGTGGCGGGTGCAGGACAGCAGAATATCGGTGTATTGCACATCCTGAGCGTCGATGTCGCCGTCTTCTCCCACGGCGGCAAAATAAACCACAAAGCAGCCTTTCTGCTCCAAATCTTGTTTCAGCCGCAACAGCTCCGTAGACTTGCCCGCCCCCCGGTGACCGCTGTAGAGCTGGCAGGTGTAGCGGTTAGAGCGCAAAATTTCTGGCCCCAGATCCAGCAGCACATTGGCATCGCCCCGTTCCGCCTCGCAATGCACGTAGGCGGGGTCTCCCGGCTCCAAAGGCCGGAAGGGATCAATGGCGTTATAAATTCCGGTCAAAATGTCGGTCATGGGGCATACATGGGCCGCAGCGATAGGCGGTGTGCTTTCTAGGTTACACGACCTAGAAGATTTGCCTAAAGGGTCTATGCAGTTCTCTCGTTCCCACGCAGAGCATGGGAACGCCACCGTGGTGCTCCTGCGCCCCAATCTCGACGACGCAGGAGCATGGGGACAAGCAACGGCAGAGATTTCTCCCGATATCAAACCACCTGCCCCGCCTGAAAAATCTGCTCAGCGGTCAGAGCTAGCTCGGGAAAGGTTAGCGAGGCTACCTGATCTTTTCCCCGAAACTGCCTAACTTCATAGTCGTCTCCAGTCAGTTGATAGATAGACAATGTAGGCAATTTCTCAGCCCCAATATAACGAGTGGCTCCTAATCCCAGATAGTCTACAACCCAATACTCTGGGACCTGTTGATTTCTGTACTCCGCCAGCTTGTAGAGATAGTCGTCTACTTTAGAACTTTCGCTGACGATCTCGACTACCAATAAGGCTGGGACTTCCAACACGGCTGAGCGAGTACCCAGAGCGTCTAGATCGTGCTGCTGAGCCACTAACACATCAGGGAGCCGGGCTGTGGCGTCTTCAGTACGTTGTCCCACATCGCCGCGTACGGCTTCCCAGCCCAGTCCAAGGCGAGCAATTTCATCGTCAAACTGGCGTTCAAGGAATTTAGCGATTTTGCTGTGGGGCCAGGGGGCAGGAGTCATGGGCAACAAAAGACCTCGCACCAGTTCGTAGCGGGTGTCGGTGCCGTCGTCATAATGGAGGTATTGAGCAAAGGTCAGCGTCGTTAGGGGTACCGGCGAAACTGCATTGGAAACCATGGCTATCCCCCAAGTGGACTGGTTCTAGTGTAATCAGTAAACATACTTTGACTCAGCAACACCCTATCAACTAACTCCTTAGCTATGCTGGTTACCACCGTTACCAATACCGGACAAATTACTCCACCTGACGAAATTCGACAGCATCTCAGGCTGGTGAGCGGCGGCGTAGTCGAGCTTGTCATCGACGAAGATGGTTAGGTCCAAATCTTTCTCCTTTCCGCGACGACGAGCAGCAATGGCAGCAAGCCGCTACCGTTATTCAACAGAGCCAGTCTGGCTTTGCTGCCAATAGCGTTCTATGTGATCTGGTTTAGGTGCTCAAGGGAGCAGACTAAGCTAGCCCAACAGTCTCTGGCTCAACCATGACGCATCAAGAAGGGTGGTTGAAACGAGTTAGGGCGGCGATCAGCGCCTGGTTTTGGGCATCGGTTCCCACCGAAATCCGCAGCTTATCGTCTAGCCGAGGCTGTTTGAAGTAGCGGACCAAAATGCCCTGTTCTTTTAGGGCCAAATACAGCTGCTCTGCCCTGGGCTGAGGGGGAGTGGCCAAGACAAAATTGCCGTGGGAATCTAGCACTTTAAAGCCCAGATCCCGTAGCGCCTGGGTCAACGTCGCCCGGGATGTTTTAACTTTAGTCGCACAATCATTTTTATAGGCCTGATCCTGCATGGCTGCGGTTCCCAATGCGATCGCAATGGCATCGACGTTATAGCTATCTTTCACCTTAAATAGCTCGGCCAACAGCTTGGGGTGAGCAACCCCAAACCCGAGCCGTAAACCAGCCAAGGAATAGCCTTTTGATAGGGTTCGCAACACCACCACATTTGCCAATTCCTCCACCAGAGATAGCGCTGAGCCATCGGCGAAATCTACATAGGCTTCATCAATGACGACCAGCCCTGCCACCTGTTGAGCTAGCTGACGCAGGTCCTGCAGGGGGACAACGTGGCCTGAGGGGCTATTCGGAGACGCGATGAAGGTAATCGCTCCCTGGGCCGCGATGAGTTCTTTGAGCGGGAGTTGAAAATCATCGGGGTAGGGAACCTCAACCACCGTGGCAGGCTGTATCGCCGCTAGGGTGCGGTACAGCACATAGGTCGGGGTTGGATAGACTATCTGCCGCGACTCCCCGTCGGTACAGGCGCGGACTAAAAGATTCAGCAGATCATCGCTACCATTGCCCACAATGATCCAATCCGCAGGCACGCCGAGAACATCGCTAACGGCTTGGCAGAAGTTGCGGGCAAAGGGGTCAGGATATCGCCTCAGCTGCTCATCCTCGAAACACCGCAGCGCCTTAATGACGTTTGGAGAGGGTGGATAGGGATTCTCGTTGGAGTTGAGCTTGATAATATTGGTTCCTGACCGAGGCTGTTCTCCAGGCACATAGCCAGCCATCGCATCAATGTTCGAACGCACGTAACTCATTGGGGGTCTTTCAGGTGATAGTGCTTTCCTGTGAAATGCTAGATCGCTAGAATCCACATAGTATTGAGGGCATTGACGATGCTGACTTTTTACCATACCCCGCTGTCGGTTAACTCCCGCCGGGTCTGGGTGGCACTGCTAGAGAAAGACCTGCCCTTTGAGGCCCACGTGGTAGACCTGGGCGGCGACCAGTTTCAGCCCGACTTCTTAGCCCTCAACCCCTTCCACCACATTCCAGTACTGGTGGATAACGGCTTCACGGTGATCGAATCCTTCGCCATCTTGGACTACCTTGAGGCCAAGTTCCCGGATATCTCGCTATCAGCAATGACTGCCGAGGGCGTTGCCACCCTCCGCATGGTTGAAATGGTGACGGTGAACGAGCTGGTGCCCGCCGTCAACCCCTTGATTAAAAAAATGATGGGCTTTGGCCAAGACCCCGCTGAGGTGATTGATGAGGCCAAGCAAAAGGCCGGGGTCGTGCTCACCTTCTACGCCGACAAGCTGGGCGATCGCCCCTACCTCTGCGGCGACCAACTCACCCTGGCGGATGTGGTGGCGGGCACCTTTGCCCCCTGGTTTGAGTCGCTGGGGCTGCCCATGGCCGACTACCCTAGCCTGCAAGCCTGGACCGAGCGGTTGATGGCCCGCCCGGCCTGGCAGACCACCCAGCCCACGGCGGAGGATTTGGCTGCGTTTCGCGATCGCATGAAAGCGCGCATGGCCGCCCAGGGGCAGTAGCGGGGTGGGCTGGCCGCGATCGATCTCCCTCAAGTGGGGTTTGCTCAGCCTGGGGGCGATCGCCCTGTCGCTGCGCCTGACCGGCCTGGGCCACATCCACACCCTGGTGTTCGACGAAGTCTACTACGTGCCCTTTGCCCTGGATTATCTCAAGGG
>NZ_JADEWX010000235.1 GCF_015207395.1 Nodosilinea sp. LEGE 07088 | reverse complement strand
GTCTCGGGGGCTCGGAGAGGTGTATAAGAGACAGGTAGGGAGTAGGGAGTAGGGAGTAGGGAGTAGGGAGTAGGGAGTAGGGAGTAGGGAGTAGGGAGTAGGGAGTAGGGAGTAGGGAGTAGGGAGTAGGGAGTAGGGAGTGGGGGAAGAGTCAAGCCGAGCGTAGGGTGCACAAGCGCAGCGATGCCCCACGGAGATTTTATTTATCCAGAGAATTTAAGCAGTAGGGGTAAAGGGCTATGGGGATCAGAATTGGCAATGGCTATGACATTCATCGGTTGGTCGAGGGGCGATCGCTGATCTTGGGGGGCGTCAAAATTCCCCATCACCTGGGTCTCGACGGCCACAGCGATGCCGATGTGCTGACCCACGCGATTATGGATGCCCTCCTCGGCGCGCTAAGTTTGGGTGATATTGGCCTGTACTTCCCGCCGGGGGATCCGCAGTGGGCCGGGGCTGACAGCCTGATGCTGCTGGGGCAGGTCAACGCTATGGTGCGACAGCGGGGTTGGCAGGTCAACAATATCGATTCGGTGGTGGTGGCTGAGCAGCCCAAGCTCAAGCCCCATATTGAATCGATGCGATCGCGCTTGGCCGATCAGCTCGGGTTGGCACCCGACCAGGTAGGCGTGAAAGCGACCACCAATGAAACCCTAGGGCCAGTCGGACGTCAGGAGGGGATTGCCGCCTATGCCGTGGCGCTGCTAATTCAGATCGCCTAAATGACTCACCTCAAGGTTGAAATAGGGTGATTTAACGAGAGCAGCAGGAACAAGTTGGCTTCATTAGGGGTCTGACCCCTTAGCGAGAATCGCATGAGTTGCCCGTAGCCACTAGCTCCGTTTAATCAACGAGCGTTTTGGTTGCAAAAGATACGCAACTTTCCCGAAAAACTCGTAGAATGCTTTATAATATCTTTAAATTTGGTTGGCCTGGTTTTTAGGCTCGATTTAGAGATGTCTTGTGGTGTATCTACTGCTGAGCTTCGATATGGGAGTAGTTCTAGACTGTAGTTCTAGACTAGATACTTGGCAGATGCTTAACTCGTGAATACTGATTTTTGTCCCAGACTTAGAGGGGTCAGGCTCAGATGGGTAAAGTCTTGCAATCGTTGATGACCGTAGATCACACCATTCGCGGTGTTTGCTATGACAGGTCTAATTACCTCAACCAATCCATTGCCGAGTTAACCGTTATTCCGCCAGAGCGCGTCGGTTTAAGTGGTGAGTATGACCACTACGGTCTGGCCAAGCGGGTTAAAGCGAGCTGCCATTGCCAGTTTGGTCGCGATGTTGTGAAGCAGCTGGTGATCAAGCAGCGGGGGTCGGCGGTTATTCTCAGTGGTCAGGTCGAGGACTTGACCGTGGTCGATCAGTTGGTTCACCTTGCCCTACAGGCGGAAGGTGCCACCCACGTCGAGGTGAATATCGTGCAACTCGACGGGGCGGATAGGTCGCAGCCCGTTCAGGTGGCCTAGATGCCTATCCCAGCAATCGTCGATTGCCCTACCCCATGGGCCTAGTACCGTCATTAACGGCGAGACGGAGCGCAGACAGCACTAAGATCACCAAAAATAGGGCAAGGCCCAGGGTGCAGGCGTAGCTGATTTCCAGCTTTTGAAAGGCCTGCTCATAGATGTAGTAGACCACGGTTTTTGAGCTGTGGCGTGGCCCGCCCTGGGTCATGATGTAGACCTCTTCAAATACCTTGGTCGCGGCGATCGCAGAAATCACGCTCACCAGAATGAGGTAAGGTCGCATCAGCGGCAGCGTAATATCCCAGTGTCTTTGCCAGCCGTCGGAGCCATCTAGCGCTGCCGCCTCGTAGAGGTCTGGGGGAATGCCCTGAAGACCCGCCAGATAAATCACCATGTAGTAACCCAGGCCCTTCCATACGGTCACAACCATCACGCTAAAGAGTGCCAGGTTGGGGCTTGTCAACCAGGGCACGCCGTTTTCTGTCAGTCCTAGGGTTTTAAGTACCTGATTAAACAGACCGGTCTCGGCATAGAGCCAGCGCCAGGCAATGCCCGCCACCACCATCGACACCACCACGGGCGAATAGTAGGCTACTCGCAGCCAGTGCATACCGCGCAGTTGCCGATTCACCAAAATCGCTAGACCCAGCGATGCGAAGGTTAAAATAGGCACTACCCCCGCTAAGTACACCAGGGTATTGCGCACCGTTTGCCAAAAGATAGGGTCGGTCTTCAGCCGTTGGAGGTTGGCGGTGCCGACCCAGGTTGGGGCTGCCGTCAGATCTACCCCAAAGGTGGTAAAACTCAGGTAAAAAGCCCGCAACGCTGGCCAAAACACCGAGATTCCCAGGGCAACCAGGGCCGGCAATAAAAACAGATAGGGAATGACCGCCTGGGGAACAGTCATTTTTCCCAGCCAGGCTGGGCCGAGATTAGCGCGGGGAGATGCAGTCATCGAATCGCCAGAAACAACGGCCAGCTCGTAGCTAGAATATCCCAGAGTGGTCGCCCAAAGATGCCTTTTGTCCAGCAGGACTCACGACTAGGATTGCTCTAGCAGCGGCGTCAGATCCAGATGGGTGCTGACCGCCTCTGTCAACTCGTTGAGCACCGTCTCGCGCTGCTCGCGGTAGTTGGGTATGCCCGTGGGCAACGATCCCAGACCGCGCTGTTGGCGCAGGCGGTTGAGCCAGGCCCGCCGCCAAGGCCCATTATCAAAGAGGCCGTGCAGGTAGGTGCCCCACAGTGACTGACTACTATCGACTACTCCTAGACCCCGGTCTTCAAACAGAAACTCGAACTTCTTGCCGCTTTGACTTTCGCCTTCGGAGAGAATGAGCTGGGTGCGGCCCTGGTGCAGCTCATAGCCCGATACCGGCAGCCCATCCTGGGGAAAGCGGGAGCTCACGGTGCGCTGACGAGCGATCTTTTGCTGGGTAATGACCGTACGCAGGGGGAACAAATCGAGGCCAGGGAAGCGCCCCTCATGGCCCTCTAGCCCTTCGGGATCGGCCAAAAACTGCCCCATCATCTGAAAGCCGCCGCAGATGCCCATTACCGTACCCCCGGCCGCCACGTAGTTCTGAATTTCTTCGGCCATGCCGGTGCGCTGCAAGATCAGCAGGTCAGCAATGGTGGTTTTGGTGCCGGGGATGATCACCGCGTCGGGGTAGCTGAGTTTTTCTTTAGGGCTGAGGTAGACGACCCGCACGTTGGGTTCGGCTTCGAGCGGGTCGAAGTCGGTGAAATTTGAGATCCGAGGCAAGCGCACCACCGCGATGGTGATATCGGCCTGTTTTTTGCTGCCGGGCGTGCGATCGAGCAGGCTGAGGGAGTCTTCGGCAGGTAGGGCGTTTTCGATCCAGGGTATGACGCCGAGGACGGGAATGCCGGTACGCTCTTTGATCCATTCCAACCCTGGCTCTAGCACCTCGCGCTGGCCGCGAAATTTGTTGATGATGATGCCTTTGACTAGGGCGCGTTCGTCGGGCTCCATCAGCTCTAGGGTGCCGATGATATGGGCAAACACGCCGCCGCGATCGATGTCGGCGACCAATACTGTAGCTGCGTTCAGGTGCTTGGCCACCCGCATATTGGTGAGGTCGCGGTGTTTGAGGTTGACCTCGACCGGGCTACCGGCTCCTTCGCACACCAAAAAATCGTAGTCTTGGCTGAGGCGGCTAATACTCTCTTGAATGGCCTGCCAGCCGGCTTCAAAGAAGTGTTCGTAGTAATGAGTAGCGGTGGTGCGCCCTACGGGTCGCCCCTTGAGGATGACCTGGGAGGTCGTATCACCCTGGGGTTTGAGTAAGATGGGGTTCATCTCGACCTGGGGAGCTATGCCAGCGGCCCAGGCCTGTACGGCTTGGGCATAGCCCATCTCGCCGCCAGTGGTGGTGACGTAGGAATTGAGGGCCATGTTTTGCCCCTTAAAGGGGGCCACCCGCCACCCCCGGCGGTTGAGAATGCGGCAAAGAGCTGTGGTGATCAATGATTTACCCACGTGGGAGGCTGTTCCCACTACCATGATTGCTCTCATGGAGCGTCTCCAAAGTTGAATGAGTTCGGTGATAGCGCTAAAACTCAGGCAATAACCTGATGCTTAGCTACTTCCTATGCAGATTCTTCAGGAACAACACAACTCGTCAGGACGATGCTAAAACTAGTCTTGCCACCCGCTCGGCAATGATCAAGAACCGACCCAGGCGGGCCATCGTATCCATCGGCACCATGCATTATAGAGATGATCTACCAGGGTGGGGCGATACTGGCTGGGGTTCAGCTGGCTCAAACTCTGAAATACCTGCCGACCCATGGGGGTGAGGCGAAAGCTGTCGGTCAGACCTTGGCCATCGACTTCACGGCGCAGCAGGCCCACGGCAATCAGCCACATCATTTCGTTGTCAGCCTGGAGTTCGGCCAATACGCGATCGCTGTAGCCGCTTTTGACGCCCCCTTGACCACACACCTGGCGAATGCAAATGCTGTGCGATCGCATATCGGCCAGTAGCGCTAGTCGGAAGGGAGAGCACCGCAAGGCGCGTTCAGCTCGCCTCAGCGATCGCCGGGGATAGCGTAGGCCAATAGCATGATCCAACTCGACGGAGGCCATAGGCTTAGAAAGGATAACTGCCTTAGATTGTAGGTTCAATCTAACCGACAAACGGCAAAAATTCTGGGTAAAAGGTGATTTCGTAGCAGCGGTTACTTTCTAATGCTTAAGCAATTGCTAAGCCTATGTAGGACATCAACCTAATTTCAAGCTCATCAACCAGTCTTAATAGTCAGATGGTTTCTAGGGTTCCGGCTGACCGCAGGGTGGTCGAGTGACTGGTCCGAGAGAAACCGCCAGATAGTCTTAGCGTTGCCCGGCATCAGCCTAATGCATCTGGTACACGGCGGGATAAAAGCCCGGGAGGATAGCGGAGCACTACTCTGTCATTCTCTCGGGCTGCCGTTTTTATAGCTGATAAAAATAACGAAGATTCCTGTGTTCGCCTACCCCTGCAATCGCCTACCCTGATCCAATTCCCTCAGGTTCAATTCCCTCGGGGGCGTCTAAATTTCTTCCGTAGCTTTTCTCTGTTGTAGTTTTTGCCCTTCAAAACCCACCGCTATGAAACGACGTACATTTTTACCCACACTGGCTGCTTTTTTCTGCAGCTTGCTGATTACCGTCAGCTGTGCCCAGAGTACGCCCCAGGCCGATGCCCCGGCTGAGGGGGCTGCCGATGCCCCGGTCACGGCTACCGCTGGCGAGCCAATCAAAATGGGCTATAGCAACTGGGCGGGCTGGTGGCCCTGGGCCGTGGCCGAGGAAGAAGGCCTGTTTGAGAAAAATGGAGCCAACGTTGAGCTGATTTGGTTTGATGGCTACCTGGAGTCAATGCAGGCCTTAGCGGCTGGTCAGCTGGACGCCAACGGCCAAACCCTGAACGACACCATCTCCTTTGCTGCCGATGCGGTCAACGGCATGGTGGCCGTGCTGGTCAACGACAACTCTGCCGGTAACGACAAGGTGATTGCGGCTGAGGGCATCAACACGGTTGCCGATCTGGCGGGCAAAACCGTCGCCTTAGAAGAAGGTGTGGTGGGCGACTTTTTGCTCACCCTGGCCCTGGAAGATGCTGGGCTGAGTCGGGACGCTGTGGAAATTAAAAACCTTGAAACCGGGGCAGCGGCGGCGGCCTTTGCGGCGGGTCAAGTGGACGGGTTCGCCGGTTGGGTGCCCTTCTGGGAAACTGCCCTCTCCCGTGAGGGCAGCCAGGAGATCTTGACCTCGGAGGAATATCCTGGCGCGATTCCCGACCTGCTGGTGGCCAGCCAAAAGCTGATTGACACCCGCCCTGAACAGGTTCAGGCCCTGGTGAACACCTGGTTTGATGTTTTAGCCTTCATCGACGAAAACCCTGAGCAGGCCAACGCCATTATGGCCAAGCGGGCCAGCGTCAGCGATGAGGAGTTTGAGAAGTACACCAAAGGCACCAAAATCTTCACCCTGGATGAAAATCTGGAGGCCTTTAGCGCCGGGGGTGACGACATGAAGTACATGCCCTACTCTGCCCAAAAGATGGCCGATTTCATGGTGGAGGTTGGGTTTATCTCCGAGGCTCCCGATCTGGAGACCATTCTCGATGATCAGTTTGTGCAGGCCTACGCCGCCCAGAAGTAGCTGTTGATGCAGGCCCCGATCGCTCACTGGTGGAGGATAGGGGCCAATGGTACCGGTTTGTCGTAGTTTTCGGAATATCTTCCTGTGACTCCCGCTTCTCCTTCTTTCTCGACCGAGCCGACCGCTAGTCGGGGCCTGAAACCTCGGGTCTTTTGGCGATTGGCCGAAGATATTCCCAAATCGATGAGCACGACGCTGATGGTGCTCTCCATCGCGGTGCCCCTGGCGCTGTGGGGGTTGCTCTCCAGCCTGGATCTGGTGAATGACAAGTTTTTGCCGTCGCCGATTCAGGTGGCTCAGGCTTTGGGGCGGCTGTGGACCGATGGATTTTTGCTGGGCGATACCGCCGCTAGCCTGATGCGGGTGACGGTGGGGTTTGGGCTGGCGGCGCTGGTGTCGGTGCCGATTGGCATTGCCATGGGGGCCTTTGCCAGCGTGCGATCGCTGCTTGAACCCATCATCGGCGTGGTGCGCTATATGCCCGCCCCCGCCTTTATTCCGCTGCTGGTGATCTACCTGGGTCTGGGAGAAGCGCCTAAGATTGCGCTGATCTTCATTGGCACCGTGTTTTTCAACATCCTGATGATTATGGATGCGGTGAAGTTTGTGCCCAAGGAGCTGCTCGAAACCACCTACACCCTGGGCGGGCAGCGGCGGCAGGCGCTGTTTCAGGTGATCACACCCTACGTGTTGCCCAACATCATTGACACCTTTCGCATCAACGTGGCCACCTCCTGGAACCTGGTGGTGGTGGCGGAGCTGGTAGCCGCAGAAAACGGCCTGGGCAAGCGGATTGTGCTGGCCCAAAAGTTTTTCAACACCGATGAGATCTTTGCCTGCCTGCTGATCTTGGGCGTGATCGGCTTTGCCCTGGATCTCTCGCTGCGGTATTTGATGCAGGCCACCTGCAAATGGGCGGTGGATTGAGCCCTGTTCACCCTCTTCGTGAGTCAAGGGTTTGGGCCCCGTTCACCCTCTTCGTGGGTCAAGCGCTTGAGCACTGGCCAAGACAGCTTTCTGCTAGGTGACCCACGCTACCCCTCGACCCTTCTATTCCCTAACCC
>NZ_JADEWX010000234.1 GCF_015207395.1 Nodosilinea sp. LEGE 07088 | reverse complement strand
CCCGCAACCCACCACCACCACATGGCCCACCAGGTCGTCTTGTCGCCCAAATAGGCGGGGCGACTGGCTGAGCTGAAAGCACCGGCTTACCCAGGGTAATCGCTCTAGGGCCGTCAGCAGGTGGGGCGTAGCCCGTAGCAAAAACGGCGTTAACAGCAGCGTTGCCGCCGTAGTGCCCACCGTGAGCCCGTAGAGGCGCGACGAAAACAGCCCTTCTTGCTGAGCCACCCCCGCCAGCACAAAGGAAAATTCCCCAATCTGGTTAATGCCCATGCCCACCAGCAGCGCTGTCTTGAGCGGATAGCCAAACAGCGTCACCACCCCCGCTGCAATAATGGCTTTGCCGAGCATCGCCACGGCCACCAGCCCGAGTAATACCCAGCCATTGGCCAGCAAAAAAGCCGGGTCGATCAGCAGGCCAATGGAGGCAAAAAACAGGGTGGCAAACACATCGCGCATGGGCAACATGCGATCGAGGGCATGGTCGGCGTACTCCACATTAGAGATCATCAGCCCGGCTACAAACGCCCCCATTTCGATGCCCAACCCCAGGGCCGAAGTCAACAGGGCAATGCCCAGGCAGAGCACCAAAATGCCCAGTAAAAATAGCTCCTGAGAGCCGCTGCGGGCCAGCAGGCGCACCACCGGGGGCACAATCCACTCGCCGACCAGGATGGCACCCCCCAGAAACAGCAGCGCCTTGAGCACCGCCGCCGCCAGGGCTAGGCCAATCACATTGGTGGGTTCGGTGAGGGCGGGTAAGATCGCCAGCATCAGACCCACGCCCAAATCTTGCGCAATTAAGATGGCGAGCATAATCTGCCCGTGGTTGGTGTGCATCTCGTTGCGCTCGATCAGGCTTTTGAGCACTACCGCCGTAGACGACAGCGACAGCACAGCGCCTAAAAACACTGCCGTGGGGATAGTATCGACCCAGCCAGTGAAGTAGGCCAGACTGCCCCCCAGCAAAATGGTGAGCACAATCTGGAGCGTGCCACCGCCCAGAACGATCGCCCGCATGCGCAGCAGATCTTTAAGCGAAAACTCAATGCCCAGAGCAAACAGCAGCAGCGCTACCCCCATGTCGGCGAGCACCTCAATATCCCCATCTAGGGTGATCAGCCCAACCCCGGCGGGGCCAATCAGCATGCCGCCCAGCAGATAGCCCAGCAGCACCGGCTGCTTAAAGCGGCTGGCCAGGTACCCGCCTACGGTGGCGGCCCCCAGCACCGTCACCATTTCTACAATTAGGGTCAACTCTCCAGCCATCGCGGTTATCTGCCAGAAGGGTTTTGTATACACCTGCGGGGGCGATCGCCCAAACCTGGGGAGGGTTATCGAGTTAGGTGCAAGGCTGAGAAGGCCAGATTCCCCAATTTATAGCGCTCAAAGCTACATCCTAATACTCGACCCATTAAGGTTCGAAGCGATTTATTGCTGTACAAGGAATTTTCCCGTGAGCATAGGTGCTGCCGATGGTAAGCATGACTGCGATCGCCCGCAGCATCAATACCTAAAAATCCAGGTATGTCTTTCGACGAGTATCAACTATATCCTTAGACGGTCTCGCCCACTGGACCCATCCCGCTATGGTGTTGAGCATAAGGAAAAGGCACTCGGTGCCTGACAATATTCTGGAGATAAAGCATGAATATCCTGGCATGGATTGTATTGGGTCTGATTGCTGGCGCAATTGCCAAAGCTATTTATCCTGGCCATCAAGGTGGCGGCATTTTAGGCACTCTTCTCTTAGGTGTAATCGGTGCATTTGTTGGGGGTAGTCTCTACGCTCTACTGACCACAGGATCATTAGCATTGACGGCCACCGGCCTCAGCATTGGCGGTGTGGTTATTGCTGTATTAGGTGCAATTGTCGCCCTGTTCATCTACTATGCAGCAACCAAGCGGACGGTGTAATCAAACCTGTTTATCGCTTCAAGTCAGCTGACTAAACGTGAGACCAAAGCTCGAATGCATTGCAGCAAAAGCTCAATGACTGACAGAGTAAAGCTTGATCGTACCGACTGGACAAATGGCTGACCCTACAATGATTTGGGACTACTATTATGGTTTTCCCAAGTCATTTTTTTAGTTGATAGGTTCGATTGTCTTATTGAGATTCTCTATGAAGGATCAGCTAGAATACGCCGGAGTCTTGAAGCAAGCACTGAAGACCTTTGTGCTAAATGCGGATGGCGAGTTAGCCACAGCGCTAGAAAAATATAGTGCTGATCGTTCAAGGCAATGGTCGGTGACCAATCTCCAGGGGGTTGATCGCTCAGAACTAGCTATTGATATGTTCCTGACCGAAGGTCGGGTTTCTAACCAGTCGGTATTGGATATCTTTATTCAACATCAGCCCGAGTTAACCCAGGCTGACCGGGCCTTGATTAAGGGCTGGGAGAACGCTTTCAATGGGCTGTTTGCAGTAGTTCGGGTAGAGGCAGAGCGCTACGAGTTAATGAACTGGCTGACTGAAAAGCGCTATTGGGTCAGGCCCAATGGTGCCCAGCTGGCAGCGGAGCTAGCCCGATTCAGACCTGGGGAAATTGTCATCACTCGCCTGCTGCCCATCGTCGCCGATGAGTGGACAATTTCAGGCCCCCTGATGCTGCTGGGCAAGCTGGGCAAACCGAAGTTAGCCGTCGCCATTGGCAACTTTAAGAACTGGTTTCCCAACCACCTCTACGGCGATGCCCCTGAGCTTTTGGCCGAGGCTTGGAACTCTGTAGAGCGGCTTCATCACGACTTTGTCGATTTCTTTGGGGGCGATCGCCTCACCCTGTCTGGCCATGATTTGAATAGGCGGTTAAATGAGTACCAGGCCGCTATAACCCAGCGCCGCCTGGCGGAGGTTGGCCTTGATGGTTCCAAGTCGCTTCAGGAGTTGGCCACCCAAGCCGGTATTACTGAGGCAGACATGGCTGAGTCAATGGAGGCGTTGGGAGAAGATGGTCGCCAGGTAAGCCGCCTGATGAAAAATGAGCAGACGGTCAAAATGGTGATGCCGTCGATTAGCTTGCCCGATGATTTTCGTCGGGCGGCAGCCGTCACCGTATTTGTTCATCCCCGATGGGGACAAATGTTCCTCAACGACTATGTACGCCTCACCCAGTTGCTTGACGCGACAGATGCAGAATCGTTGACAAAGCTGGATAAAATGACCCAAAAATATCTGCAGGAAGACGGGGCAAATGCCTATATCTGGCAATGTTTAGCGCAGGAAAACCCAGCCCCGTTGATCGCCTCCCTCAGGCGAGTTCTTGACCGCCCGGAGCTAACCTTGGCTGATCTAAACGAGGTTTTGGTGCAGGCTGCAAAACCTCTGGAGCCATCGCTGCCGGAGATCGCCAGTGTGCCTTTGCATCTGCACAATCTTTTCCAGAAAGCCTTGCAAGAAGTTGGCCAAGGTGCGTCGAAGAAAAAATCAAAGGGCCCACGAAAGCAAAAGATCGGGTTCGCGGTTTAGCCACTAGTACAGTGCACCATAGCTATGTGCACCTTTAGTGTAGAGGCTTCCCTTCACTTTTTGGTCATAAAAACACCGGGCAAAGACTATGGTCCTATCGGTTCTTATATGAGGGGCGGCACCGTTAGCCCTTTGAGGGTTTGGGCCGTAGACGATAGCCCTTTGCCCTGCACCAGCACCACAAAATTCCCCAGGCCCATGGGGTTGATCAGCTGATGCAGGCGATCGCGCCGCTGAATCGCCAAGTTGACCGTAGCCATATCGGTCGCCTGTATCTGCCCCAGGGCGGCAATGCGATCGCCCAGCCCCAGCGACATCAAAAACATGCCCTGCTGGGTGGCCCCCAGGGTCGCCAAGCCACAGTGTTCGCCCTGACGCTCCAGCGCGGTGAAATTGACGTGGGCGGTAATGTCTTGGTAGCCCAGGTAGCTGTAGGGGTTGTCGTGGTGGGCGTGCTGGTAGTAGCACTGGAGCGTGCCCTGGGCACGGGCACGGCTGTAGTAGCGGCTGGCGGGGTAGCCATAGTCGATGGTGAGCACGTAGCCCTGGTGCAGCTTGGCGGCGACGGTTTTCATCCAGTCTAGGGCCGCTAGATGTACCTCGGTGCGGTATCCGGGGGCGTACTGGGGGTCGGCCAGGTCGATGCCGACAACGGCAAAATAGTCGGCCAGGCGGGGGGTTGAGGGGGCAGCGACGATTTCTTGCAGTGCAGAGTCTGCGCTGTCGGCCAGGGTGACGTAGACCTCATGCAGCCCCCTTTCTGTGATTACCACCTGGTGTACGGGCAAAGCATCTACCAGCTCATTGGAGAAGAAACAACCGGTAATGCCGTCGTCGGGGATAGGCTCCAGATCGATCCATGCCACTTTTCCGCTCCATGGAGCCAGGTGCTGGGTTTGAACGGCGCGCAGTTGGTCAGATTTTTCGACGATTTGGTAGCGGAGGGTAGCGAAGCAGCCGGGGTAGTGATTCTGCAACGCGCCAAGCACATCGGCGGCGATCAGCCCCTGGCCAGCCCCCATTTCGACTAAATCAAAGGGATCGGGACACCCGAGATGCTGCCACATTTCCGCAAACTGGATCGCCAACAATTCGCCAAAGTCATGACCCAAATGGGCTGAGGTAACGTAGTCGCCGTCGCGGCCCAAAATGGCGTCTTTGGTGGTGTAGTAGCCCCCCTGGGGATGGTAGAGGGCCAGCTCCATAAACTCGGCAAAGGGGATGCGGCCCTGGGGGGATTGGCGAATGCGATCGCGCAACACCTCGTATAGCAGTGGGTTGTGGGGCATGGGTGGAAAGCAAGGGAATGTGAGGAGCGAGGGAGCGAGGGAATATGGGGAGACGTGAGTGACGCGATCGCCCCCACGATGCACCGACTGCTAATTTGCGCAGCTTACCCGCTGAGCTGCTGCCGCAGTTGCTCTATAGACTTTGCCACAGCCAGACATTGGGTGCCACGACACACCATGCCCACGGCCCCAGCGGGCAGGGCATCGGCCACGGCAAAGACGGTCGTGGGCCAGTACTCGGTAGCCAGCTCGGCGATGACGGCAGGAGTGGCATTGACCACGGTGCCGTAGAGAAACCAGTTGAGCCCGTGCAATAGACTGGGGCAGGCGCGGGGCAGCTGATCCATCACGGTGCCGAAGGCTTGCAGCGTGCGCTGGGCGCGATCGAGATCGTCGAGATCGTCGGTGAGCAGGGTCAGACGCATCAGGTTCTCGACGGCGATACCATTGGCGGCTGGCGTAGCACTGTCTTGGTAGGGGCGCTCCTGCACCAGCAGGGCCTCGTCGGCAACGGCGCTGAGATAGCCGCCCGGGTCGGCACTCCACAGCCGCTGGTCAAACTCCTGCTGGGTTGAGATCGCGATCGCCAACCAGTCTGGCTCTGGGGCAGATTCTGCCAGGGCCAAACCAGCCTGGTGCAGGTCTAGAAAGGCCTTGATTAAAAGAGCATAGTCTTCGGCCTGGGCCAGCACCTGGGGTGTACCATCGTAGCCCAGACGGTATAGCTGGCTCCCCACCCACTGGTGCTGGCGAATGTAGTCGGCGGCGATCGCGGCGGTGGTCAGATAGTCGGGGTTCTGGAATGCGATCGCCGCCTTTGCCAAGCCCGAAATCATCAGGCTATTCCACGCCACAATCAGCTTGGTATCGGTGACGGGGGGAATGCGCCCTGGCCAGATCTCAGTTTTAGCCGCCTGACTGGTGGTAGCAGGGGGGAAGGTAGCCAGATCCCCCGCCGGGGTGCCGTAGCGCAGGGTGAAGAGCTGATCCAGCGCCGCTTCGGCTTCCTCGGCAAGAGGGCCGAGATGCTGTCTTTGCAGCACATTCTGCCCCTCAAAGTTACCTGGGGGCGTTACCGTAAAGGCATCTGTCAGCGCCTGCAGCTGCTCGGCGCCCAGCGTCGATTCCAGCACCGAGTAGGGCCAGGCGTAGAACGCGCCTTCCTCCGGTTCAGCGTCATTGGGAGTGACAAAGCTATCGGCATCCTGGGCGGCGTAGAAGTAGCCCTCAGGAGCGGTCATTTCTCGCTTTAGCCAGGTGTGGGTAAGGGCGATCGCCCGCTCAAAGGCCGGTTCCTTTTGTCCACTGGCCCACAGGTTGGCCAAATACTCCACAATCATGCCGTTGTCGTAGAGCATCTTTTCAAAGTGGGGCACAGTCCAGTTTGGGTCCACAGTGTAGCGATGAAAGCCGCCGCCCACGTGGTCATAAATGCCGCCCAGGGCCAGATCCCGCCCCCGCTGGCCACAGATATGGGTAATGTCTAATTCCAGGTCAAACCGCCGCCCGCCCAGCACCGCTGTGGCGTAGGGAATCATGGGAAAGCAGGTACCCTGACCCGAGGGCAGGAGAATCTTGGCGTTGGTCGCCAGCCCCCCATAGAGTAACTCCGCTGAGAGTAGGCCCTCTGTACCGGGAATTTGCGCCGCCTGGTGCAGGTTGCCCATCACGGCCTCAGTTATCTCCGCCAGCCGCGATTTGTCGCTGTCGTAGAACTGGCGCAGGGCCGTCAGCACCTGCAAAAAGCCCGCCCGCCCGTACTTGGGCTCTACTGGAAAGTAGGTGCCGCCGTAAAAGGGCACCCGGGTTTCGGGATGCAGCACCACGTTCAGCGGCCAGCCCCCCTGGCCGGTGAGCATTTGCAAGGCCTGCATATAGATACTGTCGATGTCGGGCCGCTCTTCGCGATCGACCTTGATCGGGATGAAGTTGGCGTTCATGTAGGCGGCGATCGCCCCATCCGAAAACGCCTCGCCCTCCATCACCGTGCACCAGTGGCAGCTGGAGTAGCCAATGGAGAGAAAAATCGGCTTGTCGTCCTGGCTGGCGCGCTCTAGCGCCTCGTCGCACCAGGGCCACCAGTCGATCGGGTTCTCGGCATGCTTACGCAGATACAGACTGGGCAAATCGGCCAGACGATTAGTCATAAAAACGAAGCGGATGAGGGCATGATCACCCTACCACGGGGAAAGTTGCGAGATTCAGAGCCCGTGGCTTGAGATCATAGGGTGGGAAAAGCGCAGCGTTTCCATCATCCTATTGCTTCTAACATTTGCCGCATACTATCAATCAGTCTCCGTTCAGATCCTATGCGGATTTTTGATGGCTACTAAGCTGTTACGCATCTAAATTGCATTAATCGAATTTCCCTTATTTTTCACCTTGCGATGCCAATTTATAACTAAATCCCCCTCATTGAGAAGTTTGTTGATAAGGGCTTCAAGATCTTCAATCGACTTAAATAAACGATTTGAAATGAA
>NZ_JADEWX010000395.1 GCF_015207395.1 Nodosilinea sp. LEGE 07088 | reverse complement strand
ACCTCTTCGGGGAATACAAACTTCTCATGGGGCTGGTCGGTCGGGGCCATCCAGGCCCGAATGCCTTCATTCAACAAGATGTTCTTGGTGTAGAAGGTCTCAAACTCAGGGTCTTCTGCCGCCCGAATCTCCTGGGACACAAAGTCGTAGGCCCGCAGGTTTAACCCCAGACCCACCACGCCAACCGCGCTCATCCACAGCCCCGTCACGGGCACAAACAGCATAAAGAAGTGCAGCCAGCGCTTGTTCGAGAACGCAATCCCGAAAATCTGAGACCAGAAGCGGTTCGCCGTCACCATCGAATAGGTCTCTTCAGCCTGGGTCGGCTCGAAAGCCCGGAAGGTGTTGGCGTTCTCACCGTCTTTGAACAGGGTGTTCTCAACGGTGGCACCGTGGATGGCGCACAGCAGCGCACCACCCAGCACACCGGCCACGCCCATCATGTGGAAGGGGTTCAGGGTCCAGTTGTGGAAGCCCTGGAAGAACAGCAGAAAACGGAAAATCGCCGCTACGCCAAAGCTGGGGGCAAAAAACCAGCTCGACTGCCCCAAGGGGTACATCAGAAAGACGCTGACGAATACCGCAATCGGGGCCGAAAAGGCGATGGCGTTGTAGGGCCGCAGGCCGACCAGACGGGCCACTTCAAACTGACGCAGCATGAAGCCAATCAGGCCGAAGGCACCGTGGAGCGCCACAAAGGCCCACAGACCGCCCAGTTGGCACCAGCGCACAAAGTCGCCTTGGGCCTCTGGGCCCCACAGCAGCAGCAGCGAGTGCCCCAGGCTGTTGGCCGGGGTGGAAACGGCGACGGTTAAAAAGTTGGCACCTTCGAGGTACGACGACGCCAGGCCGTGGGTGTACCACGAGGTGACAAAGGTGGTACCGGTGAGCCAGCCCCCCACCGCCATGAAGGCGCAGGGAAACAGCAAAATGCCGGACCAGCCGATAAAGACAAAGCGATCGCGCTTGAGCCAGTCGTCGAGAATGTCAAACCATCCTCGCTGGGCTGGCGCGCGTCCCATTGCTATGGTCAT
>NZ_JADEWX010000233.1 GCF_015207395.1 Nodosilinea sp. LEGE 07088 | reverse complement strand
GGGTAGGGTGCATTCGGCGGTCAGGGTTGGTGGTAGTGGCCCAGGATTGTGCTCCGCCAATGCACCGATCTCAGGGGACTGTGCTCCGCCAGGGCGTTGATTTGAGCAGGGTCTGGTGGATGGCCTGGTGCAGGCCCTCGCCCATGGCGGCCATGCTGTAGTGGGTGAGGCAGCGATCGCGGGCTTGCCGTCCCAAGTCTAGGGCGCGATCGTAGTCAGCAAAAATCTGGGTGATTTGCGCGGCTAGCTGCGCTGGGGCGTCGGCATCGGCCAGGTAGCCGCAGCCGTTGAGAATATCGGGAATATCCCCCACCCGCGTAGCCAAGATCGGTTTGGCCATGGCCATGCCGTCGGTGAGCTTGAGCGGAAACTGGGCCTGGGCCGCCGGGGTTTGGCGCTGGGGTACGACGACAACGTGGGCGGCGGCGATCACGTTGGGCATATCGGTGTAGGGCTGTTTGCCCAGATGAATGATGTGCTGGGGCCAGCGCTCAAGCAGGGTGCGATCGTAGTCGTCGTAGGGGCTGCCACCGACAATCACCAGCTTTAGATCAGGTTTGTTGAGGATATCCAGCGCCTGAAGCAGATCCTCGACGCCCTTGTAGGGCCGGGGCGCACCGGGGAACATCAGCACCCGATAGGCGCTGAGGCCGTAGGCGGCGCGGCTGGCCTGGGCGTCGTGGCGATCGGGGTTGAACAACTCGGTATCTTTGCCGTTGGGGATGATCGTGCCGCCAAAGCGCCGCTGCAAGAAACCATTGTGAGTGGTCACCAGGTCGGCTTTTGCCACCAGTCGTTCGATCAGTTGCAAGTAGAAGGGATGATCGGGGTGATGCAGCGCGCCCGTGGATTTCAACAGATCCCGCGCCAGTTGCCTGGGGTTGGGGCGATAGCGGTAGTGGTCGCCCCCATGCCAGCTCAGTTCCCAATCGTCGATGTCGAGGAGCACGGGGCGACGGTGGCGCAGACGGTGCAGCAGAGCGAGGCCAAAGCTGCTGGGCTTGAGCTTGTAGGCATAGATCATGTCTCCCGTCAGGTGGCGGCAAAGGGCGCTGACGTCCTGGGGGCCAAGGTACGGCGAGGTCACCGGAATTGCGGTAATCGGCAGCTGATTAACCACCGTCTGACTGGCCGCCTCGGTCGAAAACCCCACGATCTCTACCCCATAGCCCTGGCTTTGCAGCGCCTGCCCCAGCAAAAATGGTCGCACGGCGCCGCCCCAGCGCCCCGCCCCCTGGCTCGACAGATCGCTCACCACAATGGAGAGGCTGGGCTGGCCCCCGCGATCGCGCGGGGCGGTGGCATGACTGAGCTGGGGGCGGTGGTCGAGCATGGGTGCCACAGGGCCAGAGAGGCAGAAAATCTACAGAGGCGCGGACGCACTTACCCTAGGTTGCCCACCTGGGCGGCTGTGGTTAAGGTGGGCGCTGTCGGCAGATGGCCACCCGCCATTTTTGGGCGCAACTCAAGGGCGCAACTCAAGACAGAATTGAAATGGGCGCTGACTGGGAGCGATAAACTTAGGGTACAGTGAAGACCATTCCAGGTACCGATGCGCTTTGCGCTGAGCCGTTATGAGTGATTACCGGGCGAAAACTCTAAAAGAAGCGTTTCGGCTGTGTGACGTTAATCCCCTTTCGGGGCCGGGGCTAGAGCGCTACTACGTCGATTTGGCCCCGGTGCGCAAAACCGAGGCGATCGAAGGGGTGAACACGGTCTTAGACTTTCAGGAACCGGGGGAGTTTTGCACCATTCTCTTTACCGGGCACCGGGGCTGCGGCAAGAGCACCGAACTCCAGCGCATCCGTCGCCAGTGGGAGCAAGACTACCGGGTGATCTACCTGGAGGCCAACGAAGAAACTGACATCAACGACGCCGAATATACCGACTTTTACCTGATCGTGATCAAGCAGGTTGAGTTTGCCCTGCGCAGCATGGGCCTGAGCTTTGACCCCACCTTGCAAAAAAGCTTTGAGGACTGGTTTAAAGAGGTCACCCGTGAGACCGAGCACAGCGTCGAAAATTCCGTCAGCGTGACGGGGGAAGCCAGCCTGGGGCTAGAGGCTCCCTTTATCGCCAAGCTGCTGGTCAAGCTGCTGGCCCAGATCAAAGGGGCGGATAAGCAAAAAACCGTCATTCGCCAGACCCTCCAGCGAGATATTTCGCGCCTGAAGGCCGACATCAATCTGTTGCTTAAAGATGCGTACAAAAAGATCAAGGCGCTCCACCCCAAGGGCTTTTTGCTCATTTTTGACAATATTGACCTGGCCCCGCCCCATGTGGGCGAGCACTTGTTTTTTGACTATGCGGCGCAGCTCCAGGAGCTGAACTGCACCATGATCTACACCGTGCCGATCTCGGTGCTGTGCTCGTCAAAAAATATTGCCAACAGCTTTGGGGAACCCCACATCGTTTCGATGGTGAATATTTACCAGCTAGAGCGCGATCGCTGCGATTTAGCTTATGCCCCAGAAGGGCTCCAGCAGATGGCCCGCATTTTGGCCAAGCGGGTCGATATGACGGCCCTCTTTGCCTCTAAGGCGGAGGTGCTGGCCCTGGCCCAGGCCAGCGGCGGCCACGTGCGACAGCTGATGCAGATGATGCGCAGCGCCTGCCAGACCGCCAGCACCCGTAAACATCCCAAAGTTCAGGCCGAGGATGTGGACTTTGCCATTAAGCGGCAGCAGTTTAGCTTTGAGCGCTTCGTCCCCGACGAGCACTATCCGCTGCTGGCCCAGGTGTGCCTGAGCAAAAATATCAGCAAAGACGAGACCGGCCAGCTGATGCTGTTCAACACCTCAGTGTTGGAATACAACGGCCTAGACCGCTGGAACTACCCCAACCCGGCGGTGCGGCGGAGTGAGTTATTTCAAACGGCTCTGCGGGAGCTGATGGCTCAAGATGCAGAATCAAACGGTTAGACCCGATCAGGCCGACTTTTTGGCCCAAAATCAGCCAGAGCTGGCTGAGCTGCTGACATTCATTGACTTTGCGGCGGGGCTGACCATTGGCTTTATTGAGGTCAACCAGGAGCGCGACAAAATGCTGCTGGTGGAGGCCCTGCGCGAGCAGCTGGCGGATAGCGACATTCGCCTGGAGGTGGTGAATTTTTCGCAGCAGCCCGACCTGCGGCACCTGCGAGCAGCCTTGATGACCCGACTGCAAGCCATCGCTACGGACCGCAAGCTGGTAGTGCTAATTTTGGGCCTGGAGGCGGCGATCGGCACCGATGGCTTGGGCGCTTACCCGCTGATCTTGCAAGACCTCAACTTCGTTCGCAATACCTACCGCGAAACAGTGCCCCATCCGCTGCTGTTTGTGCTGCCCGACTACGCCATTACCCGCGTCAGCCAATACGCGCCCGATTTTTGGGCCTGGCAGTCGGGATTGTTTCGGTTCAAAAGCTCGGCCCAGGCGGTGGAGCAACTGCGCACAGAGGCGTTTGAGCGGCCCCTGCCCTACATTGCCTCTGACGACAACCAGGCCCAAATTGAGCAGCTCAAGCAGCTCTTGATGGAGCTAAACCCCACGGGTAAGACCATCGCCCCCCAGGATGTGCCCCTGTGCAGCGAAATCTACTACAAAATTGGCTCGGCCTATCTAACCCAAAAACGCCCCCAGCGCGCCAAAGACTATCTGCAAGAGGGGCTAAAGCTGCTGCACCAGCACCCCAACTCAGTTTTAGAACAAGACTTTCACTACAAGCTGGGCTACGCCTACGAAGACCTGCGCCAGTTCGACGCCGCCATTGCCGCATACAACACCGCGCTAGCGATTGCCGAGGCCCACCACCACCCCGAGCCGGTACCTGGGCTGCTGCACGACCTGGGCAATATTGCTCTAGAACAGCGACAGTTTAACCAGGCTAAAGCCTACTACGAGCAGAGCCTGGCTCTGAAGGAAGCTCGCAACGACCGCTACAGCCAGGCCAGCACCTACCACCAGTTGGGCAATGTGGCCGAAGCGTTGCGGGAGTATGAGCAGGCGCGATCGCACTATCAGCAGGCCCTCGATATCAAAATCGAGTTCAACGACCGCTACAGCCAGGCCAGCACCTACCACCAGTTGGGCCGGGTGGCCGAAGAGCTGCGGGAGTATGAGCAGGCGCGATCGCACTATCAGCAGGCCCTCGATATCTGCAACGAGTTCAACGACCGCTACAGCCAGGCCCGCACCTACCACCAGTTGGGCAATGTGGCCGAAGCGCTGCGGGAGTATGAGCAGGCGCGATCGCACTATCAGCAGGCCCTCGATATCTGCAACGAGTTCAACGACCGCTACAGCCAGGCGGTCACCTACCACCAGTTGGGCAATGTGGCCGAAGCGCTGCGGGAGTATGAGCAGGCGCGATCGCACTATCAGCAGGCCCTCGCTATCAAAATCGAGTTCAACGACCGCTACAGCCAGGCGGTCACCTACCACCAGTTGGGCATCGTGGCGCAAGCGCTGCGGGAGTATGAGCAGGCGCGATCGCACTATCAGCAGGCCCTCGATATCTGTATCGAGTTTAACGACCGCTACAGCCAGGCGGTCACCTACCACCAGTTGGGCAGGGTGGCGGAAGAGTTGCGGGAGTATGAGCAGGCGCGATCGCACTATCAGCAGGCCCTCGATATCAAAATCGAGTTTAACGACCGCTACAGCCAGGCGGTCACCTACCACCAGTTGGGCAGGGTGGCGGAAGAGTTGCGGGAGTATGAGCAGGCGCGATCGCACTATCAGCAGGCCCTCGATATCAAAATCGAGTTCAACGACCGCTACAGCCAGGCCCGCACCTACCACCAGTTGGGCAATGTGGCCGAAGAGTTGCGGGAGTATGAGCAGGCGCGATCGCACTATCAGCAGGCCCTCGATATCTATATCGAGTTCAACGACCGCTACGAGCAAGCGGGCACCTACCACCAGTTGGGCAATGTGGCCGAAGAGTTGCGGGAGTATGAGCAGGCGCGATCGCACTATCAGCAGGCCCTCGATATTAAAATCGAGTTCAACGACCGCTACAGCCAGGCCAGCACCCACCACCAGTTGGGCATGGTGGCGCAAGAATTGCGGGAGTATGAGCAGGCGCGATCGCACTATCAGCAGGCCCTCGATATCTGTATCGAGTTCAACGACCGCTACAGCCAGGCCAGCACTTACTTTCAGCTTGGCAAGGTGGCTGAAGCGCTAGACGACATCTCAGCGGCAAGGAGCTTTTATTTACAAGATTTACAAATCACGGCTGAGTTCAACAATGAGCATGGTTTGGGAATTTCTCTGCGAAACCTATCTCACTTTTGTCGTGAGTTTCCAGACGATACGTTCTTAGCGGATGTGGCTCAGTGCCTCAACACCACCCCCGCCGACGTGCAGCAACGGCTTGCCAACGCTGCCAGCTCCTAGAAATCCACCCCGGCCTGCTTCGGCAGGCTCAGCCCAAGCCTCCCAGGAGGGGATTTGCCCACAGTCTAGAAACCGGGTTTCTGCCACAGCTTTGGGGCATGCCACCATCCCCCGCTAGAAACCCGGTTTCTGCCCTGGCCCTAGAAAAACGCCATTCATCCTCGACTAACTTGCTCTGCGTCGTACACAATAGATTTAGCCTGCTCCGCCCGGAAGATCAAATTTTATGGAACCTACCGCCTCTCTCGATTTACAAGCGCTCAAGTTTCTGATTAAAGAAAGTGTCCGAGAAGTCATGCAAGAAGAGTGGTTCAAATTCTTTGACATGCTTATTCCCTATGTCGATACCCAAGAACAAGCAGACATCGAAGCCTCTTTTTCTCCCGCCGACTACGAAGATGAAGACTTTGTAGATATTACTCACTGGTTTGACGATGAAAATCAAGCTGAGTAAAACGGCTGATAAGTTTCTCAAGAAGCTAGATGGCAGCAGCAAAAAGACGGTAGTTGATAAAATTGGCATTCTCAAATCGACCAGGGCCACGGCGACTATACCCAAGACCGTGCCCAGTGGCTCGATCATCTCACCCTAGATGAGATTCTGTCCTCAGATGCCTAGAGCACTGATGCCGTAAGCACTAGCCCTAGATCCCAGGGTTCTCTGGAGCATCAGCTATTTACCACCCAACATCCCCCGCCAGAACCCTGGGATCTCTGGAGCATCAGCTATTTACTACCCAGCATTCTCCGCCAGATCCCAGGGTTCTCTGGAGCATCAGCTATTTACTACCCAATATCCCCCGCCAGGACCCTGGGATCTCTGGGAAGCGATATCACCCATCTCTTTGAGATTCATTGGGAGCAGTGTAGTCGCAGAAGGTGCGAATGCCCAGCTTGAGCACCCAGAGCACGACCACCACGGCGATCGCAGGCTGGGCTGGCCCATAGCCTAGGGCCTGAGCGGTTTGCCGTCTCGTAGGTTGTCCCTATGGTGAAAAAGGAAGTGCGGTGAAGCGAAACCCAACAACAGTCAGCCTTGTTGGGTTCTGCTAGCGCGCCACCCAACCTACTACTAGGGCCTGAGCGGTTTGCCGTCTCGTAGGTTGGGTGCAGCGGAGCGAAACCCAACAGCAGTAAGCCTTTTGCCTTTCGGTACTAGGCTAGCCGATCTCTTCGTTGACCGGGAAGCGGTTCATCAGGTCTTTGGCCTCGCGGGCGGTGGTGCGCAGCCCGTCGCTGATATAGGGCACGTGGGGAATCTGCGACAACACATCGAGGGTGCGGCGCAAAATGCGGACAATGTCGCCTTCGTCGAGGCTGGTGTTTTCACAGAGCGTGACCCAGTCAACTTGCAGCGCCCACTGTTCGACAATGCCCACCAGGTCATACTCCATCCAGGCGGGGGCAGCGACCTGGTGCCGCCGCTGCTCTCGCAACAGCTGGCTACGGAGGTTCCACAGCCCACCCAGGGTCTCTTCCACGATGCCCGAGAGTTTGTAGCGACACCAACTGTCGGGGCGCGAGTTTTCGGTGACGAGGGCGGCAAAGGTGGCGGCCAGTTGGGGCGCGTCGAGGTGGTCAAACTCTCCCGACTCCAGGGCCAGGGCCAGCCACAGCTCGTTGTCGCCGCGAATGGCGGCGGCCATTTCGCCCAGCTCGGTGGGGCGGTTGTTTTCGAGGCCACCAAAGTGCTTGAGCACCTCCATAATGTTGAGAAATTCTTGCCAGTAGCGGCCCGTATACTGGGCCAGCTTTTGCTGGCGATCGCGCCGTTCATCGTCTAAAGCATGCAGCCGCTTCTGGCGTTTGAGCAGCGATTTAGTGTTATCCCACTGGCTGGCGGGGTGGGTGGCCAGGGCGTGTTCCACATCGCGCATGCGATCGAGCTGCGCTTGCACTTCTGGGGCTAGCATTTCGAGGGTGGGGGGAACCGCCATCGTAGCCACCAGAGCAGCGGTGTGGTCGTCGCCCCGGCGGCGCTGGCCAGGGG
>NZ_JADEWX010000394.1 GCF_015207395.1 Nodosilinea sp. LEGE 07088 | reverse complement strand
GGCTACACTTGCGGCACCGTCCGTGAAGTGGCAGCACATGAGCGCAGCAGGCCGCCCCCGCAAGCTGGACCAGACCCATCTGACCGTTTTGAAGGAGATCGTCGAGGACGATTGCCTTTCGACGGTCTCCGAGGTTGCAACCGAGTTTGCGCGGCGCACAGGGCTTGAGGTCCATGTGGGCACCGTACGCTCTGCGTTGAAGCGCGCGGGAATCGAGCGCAGGACTCCCCGTGCAGTGGCTGACGCGGATTCCAAACCCGCCCCTTCCACGCCTCGCTACGGCTACACAGATGCCCATCGACGGCTTGCCCCTGAGCAGGCCTACCCAAGTTGTCTCACGGATGCGGAGTGGGCATTGGTGCAGGACATTTTCAGCAACGAGGGCGGCCGCGGCCTGCCGCCGCGTTACGCGCGGCGTTCCTTGGTCGACGCGTGTTGCTACGTCGTCCGGACCGGGTGCGCGTGGCGCATGCTGCCGCGGGAGTTTCCACGTTGGCAGAACGTCTATCGCACCTTTCGGCGGTGGAGCGAGCAGGGCAAGTTCGAGCGGATGAACGACGTCCTGCGCGGCATGTGGCGTGCCCGAGAGGAGCGCCCCGAGGCGCCGACTGCGGCGATCATCGATGCGCAGTCCACGCGAGGCTCCCCCCAAGGCGGCGACCTTGGCTTCGACGCAGGCAAGAAGGTCAAGGGACGCAAGCGCCATCTGGTCGTGGACACGCTGGGTTTGTTGCTGGCAGTCAGCGTGACCGCCGCCAGCGTGCAGGATCGCGATGGCGCCCACCCGGTGGTCGCGTCAGCGATGTCCAAGCATCCGCAGATCCAGACGCTGTATGCGGATGGCGGTTACGCGGGCCAGTGTGCGCAGACGGTCTCACAGTCCCACGGCATCACGGTCCAAGTGGTTCGCAGCGCTGCTCGATCAGCCTGCTGGGTCATGCCCGACCAGCTCGACCTGTTCGAGTCTCCGGCCAAGGCCAAGGGATTCATTGCGATCGCCAAGCGCTGGATCGTGGAGCGGACGCACGCGTGGAACGAGCG
>NZ_JADEWX010000232.1 GCF_015207395.1 Nodosilinea sp. LEGE 07088 | reverse complement strand
CTTCACCCCTTCACCCCTCACCCACATCTTCGCCTGCTCCCGTTAGCCACCTCCCTCCCCTGGGCTTTCTAAAGACAACAAAGTTTTCCTAAAGCTTGTGCATCTACTCCCTAGATCTCCTTGGGTGCGCTGGGGGATCGGGTGTGGGCTGGGGCTCCTGCTGTTTGTGGGGGTCAGTAGCCAGTTTCGCAGTGAGGCTACGCTGCCCACCCTCGATCCACTACCGCAGGACCCGTATATTCGAGCGTATTTCAACCAGAATCAGGCCGCGACCTATACCGACCCCTATCGTCAGATCACGCGCCACGGCGATGATTTGGAGCAGGTGATGGTGGATGCGATCGCCACCGCCCAATCTTCTATCGACGTGGCGGTTCAAGAGTTTTCGCTGCCGGGAATCGCCCATGCCTTGGCCGAGCGAGCGGCGACGGGCGTAGCGGTGCGGGTAGTGGTGGAAAACACCTACAGCACCCCCATCGCGCAGCGGGGCAATCCAGCGGCGTTTGCCCGGCTAGACGCGCATGCGGCGGCCAAAGCCAGCGATCTATGGGCCTTGATCGATGCCAATGGGGACGGAGCACTGAGTGAGAAGGAGTTGAGCGATCGCGATGCCCTCACCATTCTGGCCGCAGCCGACATTCCCCTCCTTGACGACACCGCCGACGGCAGCAAGGGCAGCGGCCTGATGCACCACAAGTTTATGGTGATCGATGGCCGCACCGTCGTCACTGGATCCGCAAATTGGACCCTGAGCGACACCCACGGTGACTTTACCAACCCTGACAGTCGCGGCAACGCCAACAGCCTGCTGGTGATCGACAGTCAACCCCTGGCCCAGCGCTTTGAGCAAGAATTTAGCCTGATGTGGGGCGATGGCCCCGGTGGTCAAACAGACAGCCTATTTGGCCTCCAAAAACCCCATCGCTCCTCAATGCTGGTCTCTATCCCTGGCTCGGTGCTTGAGGTACAGTTTTCGCCCACCTCCAAAACCCAGCCCTGGGCGCAGAGCGTCAACGGGTTGATCACCAAAACCCTGGGCCAGGCCACCCGCAGTGTCAACCTGGCGCTGTTTGTGTTTTCTGAGCAGGCGATTAGTCAGCAGCTGCTGCCTGTCGCCAAGCGGGGCGTGCCGATCAGCGTCTTGATCGACCCCAGCTTTGCCTATCGCAGCTATAGCGAAGGGCTCGATATGCTGGGGGTCACCCTGCCCGACCACAACTGTAAACGAGACAACAGTGTGCCCTGGGCTCAGCCCATTACCACGGTTGGCGTGCCCGCCTTGCCGCCTGGCGATAAGCTCCACCATAAATTTGCGGTGCTCGATCAAACCCTTGTGCTGGTGGGGTCGCAAAACTGGAGCCAGGCCGCCAACACCACCAACGACGAAAACCTGCTGGTCATCCGCAATGCTACCGTAGCCGCCCATTTTGAGCGCGAGTTTCAGCGGCTCTACGACGGGGCCGAGTTGGGAATGACCCCGCAATTGCAGGATGCGATCGCCCGACAAACGACAAAATGTAGCCTGTAGCTGCGCGGCGATGACTAGCCCACTGGCTTCCCGACTCAGCGCGCTTTAGCATCGTTCCAGTTGGGCCGCTCGCCCCGCGAGTCTTGGGCGATTAAACTTTCTACATGGGCAGGTTTCAGCCCTAGCCAGTTAATTGTTTGTTGCAGGTTCCAGCTCTGATACTGAGCGATAGAATGAATTTCAGCCAGGGTAATGGAAGACGCCGGGCTGCTCAACCAGTCCCTAAGGCTGGGGAATGGCACCTGCATGGCAATCGCCAAAGCTTGAGGGCTCTCATGTGACCTGAGCTCGAGCTGCAGCCAGGTGGCCAGCACGTTAACATTCCAGGGATAGTGGTTTGTGGTCATGGATTTTAAGGACGTGTTTTAAAGCTGCTCACTCATTGAACGCGTAGAATCTAACCAGTTCTCATATGCCCCCAGGGGTATACAAAAGTTTTGAACCGAGCTCGTAATTCTTATATAGAAATTGACGGGGCTGTACCCAAATATGTCACTTTTCTATGTGTGGCATTTGATCGGGAACAAGATAATCCTGAGGACTATCCAGAGGATGGGTTTCTAGGCGATACTAAGCCAATATCCTGAGGATTGTCCAGAGGATGGCAATGAACCCTGGGGAAATTGATCGGTATCCAGTCAACCAGCTACAAGATCGCTATAGCCTGGCCCGCAGCGCTGTGTATAAACGCATGGAGCAGTTGGGCATCGTGCCCAAGAAGGTAGGGCAGCGATCGTACATTGGTGCTCAAGAGCTGACTCTGATGGACGAACTGCATGTCTTTATTAACCAGGGTGGCAGCGCTGCTGAGTTTGTTGAAGCCCGAGGGCTGCGACAACAGCCGGGTAATCATGGCAACGGCAATGGTCAGTCTAATAGTGGGTCAGATCTAGCAACTACCCCTGGAGACTTTGGTGGACTGATCAGCGCGATCGTCTCTGAGGTGCTCAGTCGCGTCGGCATGGGGTCTGAGCCCGACCCGCTGAAATATTTTGAGACTCTAGAAAATGCTGCTCGTAACGGCTGGTTACTGAGCACCAGCGAACTGGCCGCATTAGTGGATTTGTCGCCGCAGGAAGTAGAGGGCTACGGCGATCGCTTTACCGAAGCCGGGTTTGTCTTCAGCCGCGCTGGCTATCGAAAAAACCGTGAGATTGCCTGGAAGGTCACAAAGCGTTTAAAATAAAAAGACCAGCACTGAACCTGCTGGCCTGAATGCAACTTGATTCGGTTTCTTTTTTTCCTTTGGTGATGTTGGTGTTAGCACTGGCATCACCTCTCTTTTTGAGGGGCGATGGGCTGTCAACCACTCTGGCGTTAGAGTTTGCCAGCAGGAGCTTTACCCACCAGTGGGGGCGGTGTCTCCCTGGGCCCTTCAACCTTGGGCTTATCCTAGCATATCCTGAGGACATTCCTGAGGACAACATCAAAACATTCCTGAGGAATGTCCTCAGGATATAAATTCATTAAGGCAATTTCAAGATCTCAGGGCAATAGCACTGCTACCCTGCGAAATTTAATGAACGTTCACTGGCAGAGCGTGTCAGATGGCAGACTGGAGCGACCGATGGGCATGCTTCCCGCTTCAGCCTGCCAATACTACCCAGATTCCATTCAAAATCAAAAATTATGGTCGCAAGATCGAATTTTGATACTGATCTTGATCTTTCACAAGATCTAAGATATAAGTATATTAATGGTCTTATCTTAGAGGGCTGGGCATGGATACTGATTTCTCGAAGGACGCGTTCTTTAAGTTTTTGGATTACCTTTCGGACAAAAACTTAGTTAAATTTCAAACTGTCAGAGGTTGGCGTTCAGCTGCTTCCAAGCTTATGGAAGATCTGTCAGAAGCAGAAGAAGCGGATGTACGGACTCTTGATATCGAGATTGCAGTACATAGGACGGCTAATCGCGATTCTGGTTCAATTTCTCCAAAATCGCTCAATACTTACCGACAGCGTGTTGCAATTGCAATTGCAGAATTTGTAAGGCGGCAGGAGGATCCGGCAGGATATAAGCCAAGGACGCTGAATGGACAGTCTCGTACGAAACCGACGAATGGGAGTTCTTCCAGAGCCAAAGCAGCCAGCGAGCCTGCAACAGCTCCCAAGAAACACGATAAAGAACCAGCACATTTGTCCAGTGGACTTACGCTTTCTTACCCACTGCGGACTGACTTCCTTGCACAAGTCGTTATCCCTCGCGATTTGAATACCGTTGAGGCTCGGCGCTTAGGCGCATTTTTGCTAACTATCGCAGTAGATTATCAACCAGATTAGTGGGGATAGTGATATGAATAATGAATCATCAAGCTATCATGCACATCCTCCAGAAGATGAGCATCAGCAAACGACGACAGTTAGCATTGATGCGACGACAGAATTTCAGCGGAGTCTTCGTGATCTTTCCAAGCGCTATCGAAGCGTTCGCAGCGACCTACAAGTGGTGATGCAGCAGCTAGAAGCAGGTAATTTCCTTGGCGATCGCATGGTCGGATTGGGCGAAGGCTGTGTTGTCTTCAAGGTTAGAGTGAGGAATCGAGATATCCAAAAGGGCAAAAGCGCTGGCTACCGATTGATCTACCAAGTTGAATCGCCGACATCTCTGCTTCTGCTCACGATTTACTCAAAGTCAGATCGCTCAGATATAACTGCCAACGAAGTTCGCGATATTGTGGGCAGTGTCTACCGAGATGATTAAGCGGACTCGTGGCGACTTTGGTGACGAGTAAGTCTTTCCTCTGCTAAGAGTCAGCTATCCTTAAAGAATGGTTGTATGGCTGGGGGTAGTAAGGCAATGAAAGCCATTGAACTAACGGGTACCGTGGACGAGCAAGGTAATCTACTGCTTGATCAGGCTGCCTCATCTATGCCCCAAGGCCCTGTAAGAGTAATAGTTCTGTATCCTGAAGACCATTCGATAGGAGATGTCAACGATCCAGATGACACCCCTATGGAAGAGGTGAAAGCTAGTTTAAAGCAAGCGCTGGAAGAAGCGAAATCTGGGCAAAGAATCCCTTTATCCCAACTTTGGGAGGGTATCGATGCCTAACAATGCAGCAATTGACACGATTCTACCGATTTAGCATCACATCTCGGTAGTGGGATTCAACAGGGTGATGTTGAGACTGGGCACCTTCTGTGGCAATTAGTTGACGCCGTAGGACGCTGTGTAGGGTAGCCGTATCCACCGTGAGCAGTTCGCCTTGATTGATTAACTGTCGCCCCTGCACCCAAGCAGCTTCGACAATATCTGTTGGCCGCCCCAAAACCAACAGCTGGAGCGGATTGGTGCGAGGCAGCATAGAAGGATGGTCGAGTTTGTAGAGGACCAGGTCGGCGTCCATGCCTGGGGCGAGGGTGCCGGTGCGATCGCCCAAATTCACCGCCTTTGCCCCACCTACTGTAGCCATATGCACAGCCTGCTCCGGCGTCAGCCAATGCTCGTAATCCTCATCCGTGACCGTGTGCAGAATGGTGCCCAACTTGAGCACCTCCAGCATATTTTGGGCATCGTTGCTGGCTGCTCCGTCGCAGCCCAGGGCTACATTTACCCCTGCCCGGTGGCACTTGAGAATAGGCGCTAAACCGCTGCCCAGACGCAGGTTGCTGACGGGGTTATGCACTAGGATCGATCCGGTACTAGCTAACAGCTCAATATCGGCATCGTCGATCCACACGCCGTGGGCCAGGGAGGTGCGGGGGGTGAGACGGCCAAGATTCTGCAAATGCTGCACGGCGCTGATGCCGTAGCGTTCTTGGGCCAGGCGCTGCTGGGCACGGGTTTCGAGCAGGTGGGTGTGGTAGCAGAGATTGTTGCGATCGCTTAATTCCCCACAGCCCCGCAACAGCTGATCAGAACAACGATGAAACCCCGTCGGCCCCAGCCCAATATAAATGCCGTTGTCGGGGTCGTGGAATTCTGCAATTAGCCCCTCCATCAGCGTCAGCAGTTCAGCCGCCGATCGCGGCGAAGCCGACTGAGGCAGCAGGCACCCCTTCGGAAAGCCTGACGCAAAAGGTAAATCTTGAATCAGCGGTGCCACCACGGCGCGAATACCCACCGCCTTATATCCCCGCACCAGCGCCTCTACCGTTTCCATTTCCTGCCCAGGAATGACATAGGCGTGATCCATCAGGCAGGTGCCGCCGGAGAGGAGGGTATCGACTGCCGTACTAACTGCGCCCCAGTAGAACTGGTCGAGCTGTCGGGGGGTCGAGTCGAATACATAGGCCAGCCACAGTTCCAGCGGCAGCTGGGGAATCAGCCCCCGCTGCCACACCTGGGAAGAATGGGTGTGGCCATTGACAAACCCCGGCAGTAGCAGTTTGGCTTGGCCATCCATGACCTGCTGGTCGGGGACCACAGGAAGGGTGCCTGCTGGGGCGACGGTATGAATTTGAGAATTTTCCAGAAGAACATCCACCGCTTCGAGGGTGTCGTGCTGAAGGGCGAGGACAGACTGGATCAGGGTTTGCATGGGGTTGTGAATTTTAGATTTTGGATTTTGGATTTTGGCGATTGGAGGGGATGCAAGACTGGAGGACGGTCTACAGCATTGGTAAAGTAGAGCTAGAAACCCCTCGTCGGCTGATCATGTCCCCAAGCGTTAGTCGAGACAATATTCTTGGCAAGATTAGGGCTCATAGGCTGACTCTCGAGGCCATGGGGGTAAAGTCGCTTGGGTTGTTTGGCTCTGTCGCCCGCAATGAAGCTACTGCCGAAAGTGATATAGACGTTTTGGTAGAATTCTCGCAGCCAGTGGGGTTTTTCCAAGTCTTTGACATTCAGTATTTTTTAGAAGATTTGCTCCAGTGCCCTATCGATTTGGGCACGGTAGATTCCCTGAAAGAACACCTGAGAACCCCAGTTTTAGAAGATATTATCCATGTCTTCTAGAGATTGGCGATCGCGAGTGCATGATATCTTAATCGCCATTGAAGCCATTCAGCGGCGTATCAACGGCCTGCCCCCCCATGGGCTTTGATCAGCGCTGCCAGTTGGCGGCGCATGACGATCCCCGGCTGATCTGACGGCATGTGCTGTTCACAGGACAGGTCCACTGGGGTGTCGTAGTCGGTTGATTCAAGCACCGCCTTGTCTTCGTTCACCACCTGGCGATCGAAAGCGATGATCGACTCGGCGCTGGCGTCGGCCTCGCTGTCGTTGCGAATACAGAACTGCACGATCTGGGAGGTGCGATCGCTGACCGGAGTCGCCGCCGTAAAGATCAGGTGCATCAGCCCGTTGGGATAGGTGATCTTGAGGGTGCGGCTAAAGGGCATGTACCAGGTCGATTCCACTTCGCGCACCGTAAGGCTATCGGGAATATTCAGGTTCTTCTGTTGGTTGGGCGGGTTCACCACGGGCACCGTAGCGGTGACCTTGAGGCCCAGTTCCAGCGGCACAATCTCTGACTTAGCGGGCTTGGGCTGCTCGGTCACCCCAAAAGATTCGGCATGGACGATGCTGAAGTGGGCATTGTCGAAGGAATTTTCCATTACCCGCAGGCCGCTACAGTGCCAGGGTTCGTAGAACTGGGGAATCAGCCGATTTTCAAGCACGTTGGCCTCGGCGATCTCTGGCAGCGGCAGTAGGGGATCGGCGGATAAGCAGACCCAGGCGTAGCCGTAGCGTGCTTCGCAGAGGTAAGGATCAACTCGGTAGGTCTTGGGGATCGCAGCACCGGGGTCGAGCTGAGGGACGTTGGCACAGGAGCCATCCGCGCTATAGGACCAGCCGTGGTAGGGGCAGCGGACGCAGCCGTCTTTGACAATGCCCATAGAAAGTTTGGCGGAACGATGGCAGCAGCGATCGCGCAATGCCGCTGGTTTCCCTTCCGCCGTCAGCCACAGCACCAGGGGCTCACCGAGCAGTGTGAATGGTTTGGGAGCGTCGGCAAGATCGGCGATCGGCATGACGGGATACCAGAAGCGGCGTAGGACGGGGTGTTGGGTGGCGAGCATGGTGGGTGGATGGGTGCAGGGG
>NZ_JADEWX010000231.1 GCF_015207395.1 Nodosilinea sp. LEGE 07088 | reverse complement strand
GCCGTTCTTGGAAATATCATGAGACCCACAGGTCGGACAAATCATCTCAATCGTCATGGGTTCGACTCCCTTGTCATCTCGATGGCATAGTCTGATTTTCCTCTGCCCCGTACACTAATGCACTACCCACAGGATGTAGGGCATTCTCGTCGAAGATGTTAATCTTCACCCAACTGTAGGCAATATGCTTTGCTTTTTTTGGTGCTGTGGTACGAGCCTAGTACTCGACGGCATAAATAAAGCAACTATTACCTTGGATAGGGGAGCAGGGGAGCTAGGGCTGGTGGTGCGATCGCGGGGGCAAACCGACTAGGCCGAGCTAACGTCAGCAGCACCCCATCATTGGCATTCTAAGTGAGCCAGATCACCCAGGGTAAGGATCACAAGCACACCAGGCTATGGGAAATGCCCATGGGTGTAGCTGTTTCTTTCTATAGAGACACCCACCCATCTAATAGGAGCCCTAGCTATGCAACTTTCTTTTCTCGGTAAGTCTTATACCGCTTCTGCCAATGCGATCGCAGCGGCCCCCACAGGGGAAATGGCCACCTTTATGGGTCGCCCCTACGCCCGCAAGCAAGCTACTGTAGAGCATCGCCAGCAGCCTGCTGAACTCACCTATCGCGGTGTGCACTACGCCCGTTAGATATCTGATCTCCTCTGAACACAGTACCCTGCCCCTGGCCAGCGCCGGGGGTGTATGTGTTTTGGGGCATAGCCGATATTGCTCCACTGATAACAGCACCTCAGCCGGAAAGTACCCTGTTATGGGTGAAGCTGTTGCTAGTGCTGAGGATAGCTACCAGTGGCCAAGAAAATTAAAGCTGAGAAGCAGAAGAAACATATCGAGCAAGTAGCTTGGGAACTGTACCAGAACCGAGAGCGACTTGGTCGGAAGGGAGATGCTCAGGGCGATTGGGGAACGGCAGAGAAGATTGTTAGGAGCCCATTGCGAACAACTCTGTTTGCTATACATCGCCCACTGATTAAGCTGGAGAAAAATACATGGGAACCCCTACTAGCATGGGCTAACAATCAAGCGCTGTTGAGTCTGTTGAGTCTATTGGGGCTGATTGGCAACGCAGGCCTCATCATTGCAGTGTTCACCTTCATTGGAACAGAAAAACAGCGGCGCGATGCTGAAGTTCTCAATGCTTGGCAAACGCTCACATCGGCTCACGGACAATCTGGTAGTGGCGGACGCATTCAAGCTTTAGAGTTTCTAAATGCTTCTCCGGGGGCAAATTGGCGCCGCAAGTTCCCTTGGGTTTGTGCTCCCTACTCACTTTGTACCTGGCCTGCGGAGACATTGGACGGCATCAATCTAAGTACAGATAGCAGTGGAAAAGAAGGAGCCTACTTATCGAGTATTGAGCTGCCTGAAGCCAGCTTGGTAGACGCCAACCTAGAAGGGGCTGACCTAAGGTTCGCCAATCTAGAAGCAGCTAACCTGGAATCCGCTAACCTACAAAGGGCCATCCTAGGAAATGCCAATCTGGAGGGGGGGATTTTGGGATTCGCCAATCTGCAAGGAGTAAATCTAAGGTTCGCCAATCTGCAAGGGGCTACCCTAGAGAATGCCAATTTGGAAAGGGCTAGTCTAGGATCCGCTAATCTTCAAGGAGCGGTCCTTAGGCGCGCCAACCTGCAAGGGGCTAGTCTAGAATCCGCTAATCTGGAAGGAGCTGATCTGGAGGAAGTCGATCTGCAAGGAGCTGACCTAGGATCCGCCAATCTGGAAGAAGCTATCCTATGGAACGCTAATCTGCAAGGAGTTGACTTAGGGGACGCTAATCTGCAAGGAGCTGACTTAGGATTTGCCAATTTGCAAGGGGCTATCTTGTGGGGTGCCAATCTGCGGGGAGCTAACCTGATTCTCGTCAACCTGCAGGGAGCTGCCTTGGGGGACGCCAATTTGCAAGGGACTATCCTGTGGTCGACCAATCTGGAAGGAGCTGACCTGTGGGGTACCGATCTGAAAGGGGCGAACCTCAACGAGGCAAACCTACAAGGAGCCCGTCTGAGAGACACCGATCTAGAAGAGGCCAAACTTTGCCGCACCATCCTACCCGATGGCGTAGATCTGAGTCCTAACCGTGACTGCGAAGCACTAGGCAACGATCCAGAAACAGGAGAATATATCGGGCCATGAGGCGGTATCCCACCTACAGAGTGCGCCTTAAAATAGAGACTTAAGGCTGTTTGCCCCCATCGAAGTAACGCCATGATCGAGGCTGAAATCCTGCAAAAAATGCAGGCTGCTTCGATTGAAGAGCGCATTGCCTCCATCGAGCTACTTTTGCAATCTCTAAAAGCCGAGCCCCCCAAAACCGCAGCCGCCTCACCCCAAGTTGTAGAAGCAGCCCAGTGCCCTGCCTTCGGCTTTATGCCCCGGCAGCATCTTGGGTGATGTTGTTTCCCCTATCTGACCAGAAACCACCTGGGAAGTCCTTCGGTAAGGTGGTTCCTCGATACCCACGTTTGAAGCGGATCGGGTGATCGGGCTGTTCAGCTCCCCAAACATCTTTTTCCCAGGAGATTTCAGTAAGATCGGATCATTACCCATTACCTTCGTAGAAGGGGGATACTCTGCTCTAGCAGAACGGGTTGTCAGTGAGTTGTGAGCTAGATTTGGAGTATGAGAAAAACCCAAGCAATTCAGCGTTTTCTCCGGCTGTATCGTCGGGTTGTGCTGAAGGCACCCGTTCCAATCACAGTGGCGAGAAGTCATCTCGATGGAGCGCTCTCTGAAGCGATTACTCTCTCAGGCCAATTTCAGTACACCCGCCGCTATGAGGGATATCTCAGGCATAACAAACTTAGACTCCGTGGCCCGATAACGCGAACGGGTCGTCAGTTTTGTTTTCTCGTAGACGGAGACTTGGGAGAACGAGGATCTGAAACGGAGCTGGATGGCAAGATATATCTCACTGATGGCAATTTCTACCAGATTCTGGGTGCGGCGGTTACTATCTTTGTTTTTTTTGCTGTTGCAGCTCGTTGGGCAACTCTAACCATCACTCCCGTGTTTTTAGTATTCATCTATGGGATGACGCAATGGCATTTCCAGCATTACGTTCGTGAAATTACTCAATTACTGACTGATCTGATTGTGCATGGGCAGCCGCGCTCATAGCTTTTGGGCCACATCGGACCTATACAAGGAAAGCGGTCTGTCAGCTTCTCATATACTGCTCGGTTATGCAAGACTCAGCCCCAATTGGTTTTAGAAGGTTGAGATGACTCAACCTTCTAAAACTATCTTCTATCAAGTACAGTTTGGCGTTGAGATGGCAACTGCTTGAGTAGAAAACGATGATAGTGATTGTTATGATCCCATCCCCCTTGGTCATATAGAGCAATGCGATCGAAATCAGCGCGTATTTTCTGCATCAGGCTGTCACTCATACTGTTTTACAGTCCAAAGTGCAACGTTATTGTTAGCTGGACTCATGCGATTTTTCCTTTGTAGAAAAATCACCGCTAACGTCAGACTCAATCTGACCGTAGTTAAGCTTGATCATACGATCTGCCACATGAAAATAATGATCATCATGGCTGATTACCAGCACGGTTTTGCCGCGCTGCTTGAGGTCACCCAATAGCTGAGTATAAAAAATCTCACGAAAGATCGGGTCTTGGTCAGCGGCCCACTCATCGAATAAATAGATAGGACGATCCTCTAGGTAAGCCGTCAATAGCGCCAGCCGTTTACGCTGCCCCTGAGAAAGCGCAACGGTAGAAAGCTGCCCTGACTGTACGGTTACCTTCTGGTCTAACTCCAGTCGTTTGAGAAATTCCTGGGCTTGGGCATCCAGCGTTAGATCTTCGGCACTGATCAAACGCTCAAATAAATAAAAGTCTGAATAGATGGCCGAAAAATATTGCCGATACCATTCGCGATTGGCATCTACAATGGGCACTCCGTCTAATTGCAACTCGCCTGACTCTGGGATATAGAGGCCGGTTATCAGTTTTGCCAGGGTTGACTTACCGCTGCCGTTGCCACCAACAATGAAGATCAACTCGCCAGCCTTTAGCGTCAAACTAATCGGCCCTGTTGTAAAGTGATGATTTGCCTCTTCACCCTGATAAGAATGAACCACTGACCTTAACTCAAGGGTTTCCCAGTCAGCTTTTGAGGTCTGCCATACAGCGGTATCTATTTCAGCATTCTCAGCCAAGGTCAACCCCATTTCATTGACCTTCTGAATCGAGACATTAGCATTTGCCAGTGTTGGTAACTGCTGGATGAGATTTTCCAAAGGGCCCAATAAGTAGGTCAGCGTCAAAATGTAGGCTGGTAGCACGGACTGGGCAGTCGGTGCTACCTGGGGAACCCCGAAGAGCAACAGCCCGATGAGCAGAAAGAATAGTAGCTGACCTCCCCCTGTTGCCAAAGCCGCGATTTTGAAGGCTCGCTTTTGGTAATAGCGGGAAGCAGCGGCAGTCACTTCCAGATCTTCGTCAAAAAAGCGCTGTCGGCGAGTCGAATGGAGCTTGAGTTCTTTGATGCCGTCGGTGATGCTGCGAAAGTGCTGAAATAGGCGGTCAACCTCTCGGCGGGCCTGACGCAGGTAGCGATGGGCGGCGTTGATGAGGAACTGGACAAGAACAATGGCGACCACCATAAAAATCACCGTGGCGACCAAGACCCAGCCCGACAGCCAGCCCAGATAGATAGCGCAGCCGCCGATGATCGCAATATCGATACAGATGTAGGGAATGACAAAGACCGTATCTGAAATAGCCTGAACGTCTTTGGTTAGAACCGCCAAAAGCTGGCTAGGGCCTAACCGCTCTAGCTGACGCAGCGGAGCCGAAAGAATACGCTGGCTAAGGCGCAAGCGCAGCTGATAGACCGAATCTTGGGCTAAGTCAATCAACAAAAACTGGGCTAGGCTACCGCTGATTAAAGCTAGGAGCACTAGTCCAGCAAAGAGGGCGATCGCCGACGGCATGGCCCCTTTGCTGAGGGTGGTATTGACCAGGGCAATCAGGCGCACACTACAGCCACCGCTGACAATGCCCATCAGAGTCGCAATCACCACCCGCACCCACGATGCTTTGAGCAGCAGCCAGAGAATACCCATGATTTTGCAGAGAACTCGTCAGTAGAAGCAGCACTTTTGGCATTCGCTTTCACTACTTTGATGCAGGGAATCAGCGATCAAGGCCTGAGACTGTGACAGTTTAAGGGGGCTAGCCATCGCTGCTTGCAGTCTCCATAAGCTACTGCCGAGCTAGATGCAGAATGGGTCAGTCATGCAATTTCACAACAAATCTGAGTTCCTAGAGCATCGGTTCAGCATGGCTAGAAACCCGGTTTCTTCGTTGGTTTGCCTACGAAATTTGGTCGTTCCCAGAGTAGAAACCGGGTTCCTGTACCGGCATTCTAGCAGACACTTGCCAAGATACTGCCTTACCAATAATCGAAGGCGGTACAACGTTCCGACTGAGCGACTGCAAGTAACCTTCGTAACACCACCAAGATCTTCCAACAGTCCGCTCCAGTCGGGTTGTTAGCCTGCGCGCTTGCGCTCTTTGTGGTTATTCAAAGCCTTTTGGCTTCTTCCTTGGGCAAGTTGAAAGTCCCAGAAAGTAATAGATGGAGCAGGTACCTGTTAAACTCGTCAACAGCAGCATCAAAGCCAAAACGCCCAGAAAAACACTGACCCCGCCTGAAATGGCTCCTGTGAAGTGCAAATAGACAACAATCAGAGTCGGTAAGCTACGGATTAGGCGATCAATCTTGCCGACATTCCGAGTTTTTAAAGCATTAAACAAAGACATGAAAATTCTCCTGTTGTGACTATGAATTTCTAAGATCAACGAACAATTCAGGAAGCAATTGGGATAGTCTTGTGATAGTCTTCAAGACCTTGAATTCCCTGAGAATAAACCATTTGGAGCATTTCCTTGACTTGAGCGGCAGTCTCTTCATCAGCCTCGAATTCTGCTCCCCAAGTAATAGTCGTCCTACCATTAGAAACGTCTCTGACTTTTATGGAAGCAATCAAATCGCTTGCAGGTAAAGGATGTCGATCAATCGCATAGCGAAATAGACGGGCATCATGACTGACTTCAATAATTTTTTCCTCAAGGTCATTACCGTCAGCCATCACGCAAAATCGAGCGGCACCTTCACCCACTCCCTCTAGGCGACAACTTTGAATCATTGGAAACCATTGGTGAACGTTTCCTCCTGCACTAATGGTTGACCAAATCGCGTCCGCACTGCCTGAAATTTCTCGTTCAACCGTCGTATTATGTTTCATGTTTCACCTCTCGAAGATTTGCTTAAAATACAAGAACAATCATTCTGAAATAAGACAAAAAAATTAAAGCTGCTTCAACATGGCAAGAATTCCCCTCACGTAACGCTTGACATCTTCCCTAGAGGCAGGCGATCGCGCGTAAGTACTTATGCCCAGGACGCTCCCAGTCAAAAACTCGGTAATCTGGACAATATCAGTACCCTCTGCCAATTCACCGTTATGTTGAGCGCTTTTCAGTGCTCGTGCAAAGGCTCGACGCAACCGTTCAAGATACTGCTGCACCCTAGAGATCACGATTGGATCATGGACAGCGCCTTCAACAGCAGTATTGCAGATCAGGCAGCCGAGGGAACTAGAAGGATGATCGAGATAGTCGATGAATTGCTCAAAGAATATCTCGATCTCTGTCAATGAAGGTTCTGAGTCTTCACTCTCAAGTCTAGCTAGATATTGAGAGATAACCGTACTCAGATACCAGTCTAATGCCCGTTGAAATAACTCTTGCTTATCACCAAAAGTTTCGTACAAGCCATAGCGCTGTACACCTGAACGCTGAACCAAATCAGCTATTGAAGTATCCTGGTAGCCTTTTTCCCAGAATAGATGCATGACTTGATTGAGACAATTTTCAGGATCAAACTCTTTGTGACGAGGCATCTTAAAACAGAATGATCGTTCTGAAATTAATCTTACTCTAAATTAGATCATTTGTCAAAGTGCTAAGAGCACAGCTAGAAAAATCTGTATCAAGAATCGGCTTACAGCAACTTCATGAAGCTGAGTGACCGAGCTACTCTATACAGCATGCCCTCAAATAACTCAGCAGGCTAATGATCGAGCTGAGCCGCGAACGCCGTCGAGTACGATGTCGTCGGGCTAGCGGTGTTCGTCGGCTCCAGCGAGGTTGTTCTTCCGCAGCTGCGAGATTTTATCACACGGCACCAAACACTTGTACTATTGCGGAGGAGCAACTTAATTATGCCGACAGTTTCCGTATAATTGCCGCGCAGAGGGCAGTTATGCCGACGCCGTCCGTATAATTCATTCAAAGACTGAGCAGAGCTATATCCGCTGGATCAAGCGCTTCATTGCATACCAAGTAGGCAGTTGAGATTAAATGTAAGATAGCAAGGTAGCCAGAGTGCCCTCAAATGCCCGCCCCATTACGCATCATTTTGACCGAGGAAGAAGACCGCACGTTAAGTGAACTTCGGGAGGCTCAGACAGTTCCCTATCGGACGCGTGACCGAGCGCATAT
>NZ_JADEWX010000230.1 GCF_015207395.1 Nodosilinea sp. LEGE 07088 | reverse complement strand
GGACGTCCTGGCAGGATGAATCCGTGACGGCCCGTTATGCCCCTGCCTAATCGAGCGGTCCAGCCAGGGGGCACTCTCTTTTGAGCTGGCTTTCATTGACATTTAAGATAATCGCTGCTCCCTAGCCCTAAGGACTAGGATCTAAACTTGCGCCGTGGAGTACTAGCTCATTTTTCTTGCGCTTACCCTGGTAGCCATTCGCTCGAATCCTGATATTCGGATTATCCTTCAACTGATCCAACATTCGCTGCTTTAGCGCATTAACCACCCGATCCACATCCTCTGGTGAACTCACCTCCCGCCCACTTAAATTAAGCGTCAGCGTTATCACCTCTTCCTTCGTCACACTTGACAAAATATCGTCTAAATAGGCGTTTTCCTTATCGAGGTTTCAGTCAGGAAATGGGCTCAACAATCAGGGTGTTGCCGCGACGACCAATGACGGTAACTTCGGCCCCTCTGGGCAGCGATCGCCCATCGTCACAAATCCCAAACCAGTACGTTGCCTGGTATCGGATCCGTCCAGGGTGGTTAGGGCCAATGGCTTGCTCGACGTAACCCTTCATTTGTTTCAATGCACCAGGATAGGCTTGGGATAGGGGTTGTACAGTTTGAAGACAGTTACGACTCAGCATTTCAAATTCTCCCTTCAAATCAAAAAACACTGGGTAAGGTGGAGGTAGTTGGCCTCGTAGGAGATCAGCGAACTACCTGATTGCTTACGGGCAGTAACCGAGCCAGCAGCAGGCTGCGGGATCAACCGCCACCGCCGCCACCGCTGGCCCCGCCACCACAGCCGCCGCCGCCACCACAGCCGCCGCCACCGCCACTGGCCCCGCCGCCGCCATAGCCGCCGCCACCATAGCCACCGCTGTAATAGCCGCTCCGAGAACCAGAGGTGGATCGAGACGGGGCTGACCGTTTGGCTATATCTTCCCGATGGGTCTGGCGATAGGTGCAGTGATCACAGGCATAGCCCACTTCCTTTTCTCCTTTGCGCTGGGTCGTTGCAAAGCGAATCACTCGATTGATGCGGCGGATGCCGCGTTTACCACAGCTGGGGCAGGGCCGCTGATTGAGATAGAGATAGAAAAGAACCAGGGTTACAATTGCCATGAAAGCGCACCATTGCACGACCAGAATCCAGACATTCCGATTAACCGTTCGTGGACTGTTGTTAGCGATCGCGGCATCAGATCCAGGCGCGATCGCGCTCTGCGCAGTCTCCATGTCGAGCTCGCCAGCCGGAAAGCGCACTTTCACATCGAGAAAGTCTTGGGGGGCGAGCGGTTCACTGACCGTGAACTCAAAGGTTTGGGGATCAACTTGCCGATCGGTCGCCGGGCCACCGCTACTGGAAAACTGGCTGACTTTTCCAGCCAGTTCATCGGGTAAATGAACGGTTACCTTCCCCTGCTTGATGTCTGCACTGCGTTCTGGAAAAAGCGCGCGCCAGAAGATCTGGCTATGCGCTCCTCGGGTTTGCACACCGCCAACGACGCGATACTTCACTGTGAAGGTGTGGGATTCTGGTGCCTTTACTGACGTATTTAAGGCATGTTGCCAACGAATCTGGTATTGATTGCCCTGAATGCTGGTTTGGGCAGGAAGTTGTTCTTCACCGTCGTACACGGCGACATCGGTAATTTGGTCAATGCGCGCCAGCGGAATATAGCGATAGCGTTGGTTCGTGTGATCGGCGGTGAACATGTACTTTTGCGTTTCGGTGACCACCATGTCACCGTTAGATTGCAGGGCGATATCGACATTGATAAAGTCCCAATAAAAGGGGGATGCGGCCTGGGCGAACCCGATTCCTAAACTGAGTAAACAGGCGCATAACCCGCAGACGAGCCAGCGACTAAATTTGGGAATAGTTTTGCAGGTAATCATGACGTTGTTCCGTCTAACGTAACGTCGAGGCTGGCATCGATAAGACTGCCTCGCTTGCCTTAACCATAGGGAATACAAGGGTTAGGCAGACCATAAGCAGGGTTATAAACCGGGTTATGAATGGCAACACGGTGCGGTTTTGCTGCGGAAGAATCGACTGCGCAGTTGCTATGCTGAGAGGCACAAAAGGCGATCGCAGCGCGACTTCTCAAGCCCATGGCTACTGATAACGAACTCTTTCAGGCCGCACAGACCCAATGGAATCTGAAGACGCTGTATGCCGATTTGGCGATCGCTAAACAAGCGATCGCCCCCCACAAGCAGCCCTCCCTCACCCCCACAGAACAGGAATTGCTGCGGGGGCTGCTGTGCCGCTACAGTCCGGCGGAGATTGCGGCTCACCGCTTCACCGCGCCCAAAACCGTTGAGGTCAGCCTGAGCAACACGATTTACCGCTACGTCGAGACCCTGACCCAGCGCGACCTCAATACCTTAGAAAGCTGGCGTGATGTTGCCGACTGGCTTGCCGCTGCGGGTTATGAGTCAGCCCGGTTGGAGATCAACTGGTCACAACGGCCCGATGTGCCCGTGTTTTACGGGCGACAGGAAGAATTGTCGATGCTGCAAACCTGGACGACGGCAGCCGATGCCCCCTGCCGCATGGTGATGGTCTTAGGTCCGGGGGGAATGGGCAAGACAAGTCTGCTGGTCAAGCTAGTGGAGCAAATTCAGAGCCAGTTTGACTGTCTGATCTGGCAGTCTCTGCGCCATGCACCAATGCTCGAAACCCTGCTGCACCACTGGCTGACGCAGCTGCCCAGCTCGATGGATGGGCCTGAGAGCGATTTGCACGCCCAGCTCACGAGCCTGATCGAGTATCTGCACGCCCATCGCTGCCTCATAGTGCTCGACAACCTGGACACCATTCTGCGAGAGGGGGACTTTGCCGGCCATTATCGCCCAGGCTACGAGAGCTACGGCGACCTGCTGCGACGCCTCGGTGAAGAGCAGCACCAGAGCTGTGCCCTGATCACCAGCCGGGAATCGACCAAGGAAGTCGTCATGCTAGACGGGCCGACCCGCCCGGTGCGATCGCTCGACCTGCCCGGCCTGGGTCAAGCCGCCGAGGGCATTCTGCAAGAGGCCAACCTATCGGACACAAAGCAGTGGGGGCAGCTCATTCGCATTTATCGCGGCAATCCCCTAGTGCTGAAAATCGTTGCCTCCAATATTCGCGAGCTGTTTGGCGGCAGCGTCAGCGACTTTTTGAAGCAGCGCATCACCCTGATCACCAGCGACGTCAGTTTCCTGATCGAGCAGCAGTTTCAGCGGCTATCGGCGGCGGAGCAAGACCTGCTTTACGCCCTGGCGAAAATTCGGGAACCCGCCGATGTAGGTCGCCTGCAGCAGGAAATCGCGCCGAATATCTTGCAGCCCTTAGGCTCCCTGGTGCGGCGATCGCTGGTGGAAAAAAGCGCGGCGGGCTTTACTTTGCGGCCCGTCGTGATGGAGTATGTGTGCGATCGCCTGTCGCGTCAGGGGGCATCGTGAGCTACTGCATCAACCCCAAATGTCCCCAGCGGCAGCAGCCCGATGGGTTGGAGCAGTGCGCGGCCTGCGGGACAGATCTGGTGGTGGGCGATCGCTACCGCCTACTGCGTCCCCTGCGCGAGCTGGATGACTGGAGCGCTGCCGACATTTTTGAGGTCGCCGATCGAGACGCCTTCAAAGTGATGAAGGTGCTAAAGCAGCCGAAACTGCGTCCCCCTTTCGAGCGAGAAGCCCAGACCCTGCAACGTCTCCACCATCCCGGCATTCCCGAGATCGAGCCGGACGGCTACTTCATTGTTACCACCGCCACAGGCCAGTCCCTCGCCTGCCTGGTGATGGAAAAAATTGAGGGCCTGACCCTAGAGCAGTGGCTAGATAAGCACGGCCCTGCCGACCAGACCCAGGTGCAAGCATGGCTACGCCAGGCCTGTGAGATCCTGGGGCTCGTCCACCAGAGCGAGCTCTTTCATCGCGACATCAAGCTTTCAAACCTGATGCTGCGCCCCAACGGTCAGCTGGCGCTGATCGACTTCGGCACCGTCCGCCAAATGTCGAACACCTACCTGGCTAAGGTTGGCGGTCAGCGCGAGGTGACCAGCATTGTTTCCCCGGGCTATACGCCCCTGGAGCAGATCAACGGCAAAGCTGTGCCCCAGTCAGATTTCTATGCCCTGGGGCGATCGCTGGTGCATCTCCTCACCGGCCAGCACCCCGTCGATCTGGAAACCGACGAGGCGACCGGGGCGCTGATCTGGCGGGAATCTGCTCCCCAGGTCGATCGCTGGTTCGCCGAGCTGATCGATGACCTGATGGCTCCCTTTCCGGGGCAGCGCCCCCTCAACGCCCAGGAAATCGTGCGGCGGCTCGATGCAAAACCGGTAAAACCCAGCTCAAACCCCGATCAAATCTGGGTGCAAGCGCTAATCGGTTTCAATATTGCGCTGCTGCTGCTGCACGGCCTGCTGGGCTGGCGCTGGGTGCAAACCCGATCGGAGCCGCCGCGATCGCCGAGCATCGAGCAGCTTTAGGGTTTAACGGCCTTACGTTGATACCCCTCAACATCAGGAGCACGTCAAGTTCGCACATACCCTCTATGGCCCTGCCTCTAGCACCTGCTTGGCACTGAGGGTTAACTCAGGGAATGCAGGGGATACTAATCGCTCGTCACCCCTAAAGCGCTGTTCTTGATAGTCCTGGTTGACGAGTTTGAGTACCAAAACCACGGCGGCCACCGGGTCAACAATCCAATACTCTGGAATTTCTCTCTTAGCGTACTCCCGGCGCTTATCGATGTAATCACGGTCCCGCGATCGCTGGTTGGTGTCACTGTTCGACACAACCTCTACCACTAGGGCCGGAGCAGGCATCTCGAACGTGATCAGCGAGCGTTGCTGCCCTGCCAGGGCCGCTGCCCCTGCCTCAGTGACAACGACCAGATCTGGATAGCGGGTATTGGCGGCACTGCCGGAGACCGCTATCTCCGTGCCACGACGGACACAGTAGTAGGGCACCCATTGAAGAAAGATGGAGAATAGCAGGCTGCCTATCACAACATTGATATCGCTCTCAGCACCCATATCGACTAATAGTCCATCCCGCAGTTCATAACGAGTATCTGTGCCGTCGTCATAGTTCAGATACTCTTCCAACGTCATGCGCTTAGGGGCAGCTTTAGGGGTGGATTGATTTCTGGAAATCGTCATAGTTGCCCACCTGTCGCTGAGGATGCCGCTCTCCTGTCCGTAGGCCTATCATAGCTTCCTACGCAGATCTACCCGGGTCGTAGTGCCGACATGATGCAAGGCTAAGTGCCACGGCGAATGAATGGTCAGGGCAGTCTAGCGTGCTGAAGCCTCAGCCCAGGGAGCTTTTCTTCGTTCTTCTGTCTTCTCTTTTCGTTCTTTAGCTGTACCTGCTACAGCAGCGCTCGGGTTTCCGCCGCTGCCGCCTGCATGGCTGCCTCTGGAGTCGCCTCCCCCACTAAGACCCGCCAGAGATAGGTCTGCAAAATACGAGACGCTGCGTCGTATTGAGGAATTTGGGGCCGAAAGATCGAATGGTTTTCCAATGCTGCTAACACATCAGGGAAAAAGGGATACTGGGCAACAATGTCTGGATCGGTGTAAAGGGTTGAGCGGCTGGGCAAATAGCCCGCATCCAGGACAAACTGCCGCTGGGCCTTGGCGCTGGTAAAAAAGGCGATCGCCCGTCTCGCGGCCTCTGGATGAACGGCATTTTGGGCGATGCCAAACCCCCACCCCCCTCGACAGGCTTGGGAAATGCGATCGGCAGCGGCAGCCACCGGGGCTAAGCCAACCTGTCCTTGTAAGGGCGAATCGCTCTGGTTGGCCTGCCGCCAAAAGTAAGGCCAGTTTCGGACAAACAGGCTTTGCTCAGCTAAAAATTGCTCAAAGGATTCGGTTTCGCTGTAGCTGGTGACCAACTGAGGCGTAATGCCTTGACGAATGGTATCGGCTAGAAAGGTCGCAGCGGCGATCGCCTCAGCCCGGTCTAAACCCACTTCGCCAGTGCCTGGCTCAATCCAAAAGCCCCCGTAACCCGCCAGCACCTCGACAAAGTTCGCAACCAGCCCCTCGTACCTGCGCCCCTGCCAGAGATACCCCCACGGCGTTGCACTCTGGGCCTGAACCGCTTGCGATTGAGCTATCAGCTGATCGAACGTCTGCGCCGGTTCAGCTCCCAATTCTTCCATCAGGGCGGTGTTGTAAAACAGCAGCCCCAAATCTGCGCGAAACGGTACGCGGTAAAGGGTGTCCTGGTAGCGGCCTGCGGCCAATTCGCTAGGCACGAACGCGTCTAGTTCCGCAGCGGGTAGCAGGTCTGATAAATCTTGGAGCCATCCCTCGCTGGCAAACCAGGGTAGCCATACGACATCCATGTAAACCAGATCGTGTTTAGGGCTGCCGCTGCTTAAGTCGGACGTGTAAATCGCCTTAACCTGATCGGTGTTGAAGGTGTCTTCATCCAGCCTCAGGCGCAGGTCTGGGTTTTGGGCCTCAAATTCTGCAATCAGCGGTTGCCAAGCAGCCGCTTCATCCAAAGGAACGACAAACGACAGCACCGCTGGGCTGATTTGAGGCCAACGAACCCACCAAACCGCCAGCCCCAGCAGCTGCACCAAAAGGAGCCCGACCAGAAAGGCGATCGCCAACCGGTTAGGAGCTTTGAAAAACCGAGGACCCATGGACAGAGGCAAGGATATTGGCAAACAGGGCTGGCGGGATTCGAACCCTCGACCTGCCGCTTAGGAGGCGGCCGCTCTATCCAGCTGAGCTACAGCCCCAGGATTGCACTGCGAATCTGGAGCCATTTTACACCCTGGGCTGGGGTGGGGGTTCAAGACCGGATAAAGATAGCGCGGTAGACCGGCAATCCCTGCTCCAGAGTGACCCGCTCGCGATCGGTTTGGGCAGGGAAGGGACTTTCGGGCAGCCAGAGGTTGCCCTGACGTTGGAGGTGAGGGTTTTCGGTGAGGCGATCGCACATATCCACCGCCACCTCTTTGACATCCGACTGTACCACCACCCGTCCGCCCGCAGGCAAAAACTCGGCCAGGGTACTGACGAGCTCGGGCTGTAGCACCCGTCGCTTTTGGTGGCGCTTTTTAAACCAGGGGTCGGGAAACTGAATCGAGACCTGCTGTAGCGGGTTGCGATCGCCCCAGCTTTCTAGCAGAGCCCGTAGAGAGATATTGACGTTGCAGAACATAACGTGCAGGTTGGTCAGACCGGCCTCCTGCTGGCGCTTTTGGGCCGATTCGACAACGGGCTTGCGAATTTCGAGGCCAAGAAAGTTCCCCTCGGGTACCAGCTGGGCCATTTGCAGCACAAACATCCCCTTGCCGCAGCCAATGTCGATGTGCAGAGGCCGCTGGGGGTAGGCAAATACCTCGCTCCAGTCTGGCATGGCCACGGGGGCCTGGTATCTTTCGCTCAGAGGGTTGACGTGCTGACGCACTCGAACAACTGCCACAGTGAGTACCTTTAACAAACCTCGGCTTTCTATCATGGCACCTGGAGAGGAAGAGAGAGCCAATTCTGAATTTTGGATTTTGGATTGCGGCCTCCCCCCTCCCCCCTATTCCC
>NZ_JADEWX010000229.1 GCF_015207395.1 Nodosilinea sp. LEGE 07088 | reverse complement strand
TTAGTAATCATGCAGAGTTGAGTAAGGAGTTGGAACTATTGTGTTACTTTGCTAATCCTTATCATTCCTGGGAGCGAGGTCTCAATGAACATACGAATGGATTATTAAGACAGTTTTTTCCAAAGCAAACAAATTTCAAAATCGTCAAACCGGAGACATTAGAAAGAGCCGTCATGTTGATTAACAAAAGACCAAGAAAATCGCTTGACTATAAAACGCCATTTGAAGTATTCTATTCAGATAAATCAGACGCTGATGCACTTCAGATTTGAATTGGCGATTTATTGTGAAAGATCAGTTTTAAATCACCGTTAGATCACTGTCGCTGGAGCAATCAGTGATCTTGACAAATGATGACTCTTTGCCCCGATTTCGGTTAGCGGCAACGCACTGCTTTACCAACTCCAGGGGCAGGACCAGAGACGGCGTTAGGGTTGCGGTGGTGCAGTCAAACTCCCAACGACCGGCGGCGAACCCAGCATTGGGGAAGGCGGTACAGGCGGCGATCGCGGCCCCGGTCAGATGATGCAACACATCGATCAGCAGCTTACCGGCCTCGGTGCGTGCCATCTCGCCGTTGTAGATCCAGATTTCTGCCCTGGGAGCTAGCCGCGATCGCCACTGGCATAGCGTCTTGGCGTAGTTTGGCAGGGTGTCGTAGCGCAGAGCAACGTTACCCAGTTGCAGGCCTTCACCATGGACGGGCGTGACCAAATGGAGGCAGCGAATAGAGGGTAGAGCCATTAGCATTTGCAAGATCGCCGCTATGCCATCCTGCGCTGGGCTCAGCAGCAGCACCTCTACCGGGGCAGTAACAGTCTGCGCTAGAAAGCGGTAGCCCTCCAGGTCACGACTGATGACCACTAAATCTTGCCCTGGAGAATCTGGCTCTAGGCTTAAAGACGGCCTGGCGAGGGAATTAACTGGGGTGGTAGATGACATAGCAGCCTCCTTCAAGATGGGCTGGGCCTGAAGCTCAGGGGTTAACTCATGGGTGATCTGTTGAAGAGTTAGCGGATGTATGTGGCATACGTCTGGGGCTACATCTAAAGTGTGGCCGAATTTGCCCAGCGCCGAAAGATCAGGGGTGGATCAGTTTTGGATCAGCCATTACTGATCCAAAACTGATCTTGACTGGGCAATGGAGGGAGCCTCACCCTAGGACGTACAGATGGGGCACCCTATTCAACTCATCGGTATTCCCAGATAGGAATTTGACGTTTCTTCTGCCGCTAGTTAGCTAGAGCCTCGTAATCGCGCCTATCAGACGATCAGCCATGCCAAAAGTGATTTCAGTGCACTCCTACCGAGGGGGCACCGGCAAGTCTAATTTGACCGCAAATTTGGCGACTACCGTGGCCCAGCAGGGGTACCGGGTGGGGGTGGTCGATACCGATCTGCCGTCGCCAGGGATTCACAACATTTTTGACCTGGAGCCAGAGGTGATGACCAAAACGCTCAACAGCTACCTGTGGGGCGAAGCCGATCTGGCCGACGGTGCCTATGACGTTGGCCGAAACCTGAACCTAGGGAAGGGTGGAACACTGTTTTTGGTGCCCTCTAGCTGCAAAGCCGACGACATCGCCCGCATTCTTAAAGATGGCTACGACGTGCGGCTGCTCAACGATGGTTTTCGTCAGCTGGTGAAAACCCTGGAGCTCGATTATCTATTTATTGACACCCATCCGGGGCTGTCAAAGGAAACCTTTTTGACCATTGCTATTTCTCACTGTTTACTGCTGATTGTGCGGCCCGATAAGCAAGACTATCAGGGCACGGCGGTCACCCTGGATGTCGCCCGTCAGCTCAATGTGCGCCATGTGCAAATTGTGATTAACAAGGCCCTGGCCTGCCTGGCACCAGAGGTGCTGCGGCAAAAGGTGGCAGAAACCTATGGGGTGCCGGTGGCGGGGCTGTTTCCCCTTTCGGAGGATATTGCCAAGCTGGCCAGCGAAGGGGTGTTTTGTGTGCGCCACCCCGAGCATTTGGTGACGCAAGAATTACAGGCGGTGGCCCGCCGGATTATGGAGTAAAGCGCGATGACCAGCACCGGCGAGTTAAAAGCGTTTGCAGATTCAATTACGGCAGCGACATCGCCCTTTCGTAACTATCTCAGCGATCTGCACCGCGAGTATTTGTCTCTAACCGAGGGAACCGTCGCTGACTATATTCCTGAGCTGGCGCTGGCTGACCCCCAGTGGTTTGGCATTGCCGCCGCCACGGTGGATGGGCAGGTGTTTGAGGTGGGCCACTGTGACCAGCCCTTCACCATTCAGTCGATCTCCAAGGCGTTTGTCTACGGGTTGGCCCTCGAAGACCACGGTCGCGACTATGTGAATAGCAAGGTGGGGGTCGAGCCGACGGGGGAGGCGTTCAACGCCATTGTGCTAGATGAGGCGACCAATCGCCCCTGCAACCCGATGGTGAATGCCGGGGCGATCGCCACCGCCGACCTGATTAAAGGCAAAGACGGCACCGAACGCCTCAAGCGCATGCTCGACATGTTTGGCCGCTACACGGGCCGCAGCCACGACATCAACGTGCCGGTGTTTTTATCCGAAAAATCGACCGGCCACCGCAACCGGGCGATCGCCTACCTGATGCTGAACTTCGGCATGGTCAGCGATCGCATCGACGAAACCCTCGACCTCTACTTTCAGCAGTGCTCGATTTTGGTCAATGCTCGCGACCTCAGCCTGATGGCCGCCACCCTGGCCAATGGTGGTGTTAACCCCGTCACCGGCGATCGCGCCCTGGACCAGCGCTACGTACAGGACGTGGTCAGCGTCATGCTCACCTGCGGCATGTACGACTCGTCGGGCGACTGGGCCTACCGGGTGGGTATGCCCGCCAAAAGCGGGGTCGGCGGCGGCATTACCGCCGTTTCACCCGGCAAGCTGGGCCTGGGCATCTTTTCGCCCCCCCTCGATGCTAAAGGCAACAGCGTGCGCGGCATTCGGGTCTGCCAGCAGCTCTCCAAAGACTTTGGCCTCCACCCCTTTAACGTGGCCCCCGCGCCCAAAGACCTGGCCACCTGGCTTATGGGCAGCGCAGACCTCGACAGCTGGTAGCTCAGGTGGATTTTGGATTTTGGATTTTGGATTTTGGATTCCCCCATCACTCCCCATTCCCTACTCCCTACTCCCTACTCCCTACTCCCCCATGCAGCCCATCAAAAACACCCTGCGTCTCTTCCGATCGCCGCTTTCATCGCGCATTATTGCGGGCATGTTTTTGAGTTTGGTGGCGATCGAGGCGATTTTGCTGGTGCCGTCGGTACAACGCCGTCGGGGTGAGTTGCTGAGCCAAATCGAAGAGGTCTCCACTGGTAAAGTGCGCTGGATTGTCACCACCTACCCCGCCGCCACCGGGGCTGAGCTGGCCCAGCACCTGCAGCAGCTACAGCAAGACCCGATGATGCGAGACATTTTGGGCGGGGCCGTCTACGACGCTGACGGCAATTTGGTCCAGGCCTTTGGCGAACCCCCAGAGCTTGCGATCGCTGAGGCTCTCCAGAATCGACAGCAGCTGTTTACCCAGACAGGCGAACGCCGCTACGACATCGCCTGGACGACGACCGGCATCGGCGAAGGCATGCTGCCCGACCTGGTGGACAATCACTGGATTGTGCTGCGCCACAACGCCGACGGCACCCAGCGAGCGCTGGTCTTTTATATACTCAGAATTAGCGGGCTGGTGCTGCTGATCGCCGGGTTCATTACCCTGGCGATGATGGTGCTGCTGAGTCGGCTGCTGATTACCCCCATTCTGACCCTGCGCCACGATCTGGCTCTGGCTGGCGAAACCGTGGCCTGTGACGACAATGCGCCAGAGTTTGCCTCCCTGCGCTATCCGCGCAAAGACGAACTGGGCGAAGTGATTGCCACCTTTAACCAAATGTACGGGCAAATTTGCGGGGCAATTAGCGATCGCAAACAGGCCGAAGCCACCCTGCGCCACCAAAACCAGGAAATGCAGGAATACATCCGGCAGGTAGACCAGGTCACCGCCGCCGCCACCGCTGTAGACAAAGGCAGCTTTGACCCCGCCAGTCTGGATGATGTGGCCCAGCGTGATGACCAACTCGGGCAACTGGCCCGCATGTTTCAGCTCATGGCGGCCCATGTGCAGCAGCGCGAAACTAAATTGAAACAGCAGTTGATGGAGCTGACTATCGAGATTGACCAGGCCAAGCTGCAAAAGCAGGTGGCCCAAATTACCGAAAGCGATTACTTCCAACAAATTCAGGCGGAGCTAAAAGATCTCCACCCCGATGAATTTTGGCGTTAGCAAAAGTGTTTAAGCGATGACTGTACGAGCCCTGTTTCGAGCCGTCATGGTAGACGGTGCCCCCGCTCCCTACAATACAATTCAGCTCAAAGTGTTCTACCCGGCCCAAATGTCTGGCAGCGAGCCAGAGCGCAACCTGGGTGTGGTGCCCGCCGATAGTGAGCAGGCTCCGTTTCCCATCGTGATTCTCTTCAACGGCATCAACTGCGGGCCAGAGCTGTACCGGTGGCTGGCGATCGCCCTAGTGGAGCGGGGGCTGGTAGCGGTGACGTTTTCATGGGTCGCCGAAAACCTGCCGGGCCTGATGGCCCTCACCCCAGGGGTAGACCTCGCCATGCTGATGCCCGATCGCTACGGCCAAGGCCCCACGGCATCGGCGTTGCCAGCGTTGTTGAACGAATTGGAAACGCTGAATGCAGCAGGCGTGCTGGCGGGCCTGCTCGACTTAAACCATGTCATTTTGGGTGGCCATTCCGCTGGGGGCCGGGTCGCCATAGAAAGCGCCAGCCCAGAGTTTTTTCCCTCCGTCTGCGCCGCCTTTGCCTACGGTGCCCACACCGCAGCGATCATGCAGTTGGGCTACGAAGCAGGCAAAATCTTACCGCTGCCCGACCGGCTGCCCCTGCTGCTGATGGGCGGCACCCAAGACGGGGTGATTGCCAACAGCAGCGACCGCTACGGCATCACCTGGGAACGGCCCACTACGCCAATTGAGCGCACCTTCCACGAGGCCATTCGAGGCGGCAGAGACGATTGCTATTTACTTTCATTAGAAGGGGCCAACCACTTTTCTTTTGTTGAGCCTTTTGATGCCACCACGGGCCGAGCGTTTTTAGATTTTCCGGCGACCCAACCCGCTGCCACCCTGCGCGAGCTAATGGCGGCAGCGATTGGCTCGTTTGTAGAGGTCTACCGGAGCCAACGGCCCGAGGCCCGCGAGTCGCTGGTTCAACGACTGTCCGCGCCCCAGCCGCTGATCGCCCACTTTGAGCACAAGTAGCTAAAACCGCCATCTGGTGAGAATGCCCAGTTCGGCAATGGTGGCTTGGGCCTGGGTGGAGAGGGATGCGATCGCCCGAGGGGGAGTCTCTAGCGCTAACAGCGCCAGCAGCCCGCCGAGTACGGTGAGCAGGGCGGTAGACCAAAGGCCAAAGCGAGGGGTAGCGTTGTTTGGGCTGGGCTGAGGCGGAACGGTGTTTGGCGATTGCCCTTGAGGGCAGGTCTTTGACCATCGCAGCTCAGCATCGCGATAAACTTCCAGCAGAATGTAGTTTCCCAGCGCCGTTTCGAGCACCTGGGCGGAGAGATCAGAGTTGGGCCGAGGGTGAGAAGAAGACATGGGGTTATCTCCTGAGAGCAGTGCAACTGTGCTCCACAGTGCCTGCCATCTCTGAAGCCCCCGTGACCACCACCTGAATTCTCCTTAAAAGCCCCCTAAGAAATCTGAGTAATACCGAATCCGAATTCCATACCCCGATTCCCAAAAGGCCAATCTGTAGGGGCGCACCGCTGTGCGCCCGGCTGAACCGGGGTTAGCCCAGTAGGATTTGTATAAGCCAGGTTCACCTGTCCTTACTTTGGAGGGGCGCGGCTCAAGGGCACGGTACGCGCAAACCTTAGCCACCCGTGGCTAACGTGCAAACCAAGGGGGCTAAGGTACGATTGACCTAAGCCCTGCAACCTGCAAATCGGGCGGCTTCGCCAAAGCACCATGATCGACTACAGCAACCTGCAAAAGGCCCTCAAACACCTAGAGGTGCAGTACGCCAACTACAAAACCCTCGACCCCGCCCAGCCGCCGCTCATACAAGAAGCCGTGGCCGAGTCAGTGATTCAGCGGTTTGAGACCTGCTATGACGCCCTGTGGAAGGTGCTAAAACGCTATTTAATTGAAGAGTTGGGCCTACCTGAGGTGCCCAACAGCCCTAAACCCATCTGGCGACTGGCCAACGAAAACGGGCTGTTGCCCTCGACCGCCGAGCCGTGGATCGCCTATGCCAATGCGCGCATCGGCACCGCCCATGACTATAGCGGCGACAAGGCTCAGGCGGCTCTGGCGCTAATGGAAGCCTTTTTAAGCGACGCCACCGCACTCTACCAAACGATGAGTGGTCAACCATGGGCCTAGCCAACGCTATCGCCCTGACGCCCGAGCAGCACCAAATTGTTGTGGCTCTGGTGCAAAAACACTTGCCAGATACGACCGTGTGGGCCTACGGCTCTCGGGTCAGGGGCACGGCGCGCCCCCCCTCTGACCTGGACCTAGCGGCGTTTGCCACACCGCAGCAGCAGGCGGCGATCGCCGATCTGCAAGAGGCGTTTGATGAGAGCGATCTACCCTTTAGGGTTGACCTGCTGGTGTGGCATGAGTTGCCAGAGCAATTTCACCACGCCATTGCGGCAGACTATGCGGTGGTGCAGCAAGCGACGGACTCATCGAAAGTCTGAGCAGATCCCAGGGGTCTGATGGGGATGAATGACTGGGCGATCGCTCTGGGCCGGTCTTCGACCATCGCCCCCGCTAGAACCAAGCTATGCCACTTTGCTAAATAGCTATGCCAGTTTAACGATCACAGGCCTGCAATTAATGATCAGCAGGTGCAACATACTAAACAGCGGTGCCTGCTTAACGATCAGTGGCCTGTGATTAGCGATCGCAGGGTTCAACGCCAACGGCTCAACGTAGAAGGCTACTGGTACAAAAGCTCCCCGTCAACCATGGAGCCGTGGATGCTGCCACCTGTTCTTGCACCGCTAGATACGTTAGAAACTGAGTAACCTCTGCTGTGCCCATCTCCTGTGGGTGACGCTTGTTGTTGAACTGTTGTTGAACAAGATGTAGCGGCGAATCCAGTAAACATGGGTTTGCTCCGTCCGGTAGGAGTAATGCTTGAGCCTCAGGGCACCTCGTACCTGGTCTAGCAACTTCTTGAGACGAGGCGGTTCCATGGCAGACTCCGTACATGAGTATCAATTATAACACCGTAGTACCTATGAACTCTAAGGAGGATTGGAAGATATGCGGATCTTGTCTGCCTATCTACCCCTGAGAGGGCTAATATGCAGATTATTCGCTGCCTATCTACCTTCCAGGGGTGATTATGCAGCAGATAATCTGCCTATCTACCCTACAGTGGGGATATAGGCAGATTGGATCAGTCTACTAACTTGTTAGGCGCGCGACTCGAAGTCGTTCGGGGGAGTTGGAAAGGACTCCTAAGTTCTTTCCCTGCTAGTGTTCAAGCAGATGTCCGCCTCGGAATGTTCAACCCGTAAGGGGAGGGCAGTATCAGCAGACGAGGT
>NZ_JADEWX010000228.1 GCF_015207395.1 Nodosilinea sp. LEGE 07088 | reverse complement strand
GGGTTGGGCCATTGGGGCGGTAGAAGCGACCCCAAAAATCTGGGATATTGCCGCAGTGTGGGCGATTGTGCAGGCCGCCGGAGCCACCTGGGTGCCGCTGGATGATGTCCCACCGTTTCCGTTAGAAATCGGCCAAGACTACAGCCGTCGCCCCTACCCCACCCTGGCCACAGCCCAGGCCCCTCTGGTCGATGTCTTTCGACCTCTGGTCAAGGGCGTGGCCAATCGAAGCTAATGCTGTTTATGACCTCACCCGTCGAGATTGGGCTACAGCTTGTCGAGGCTTTCAGGAGAAATCTCAATGCCAGGCTGGGGACGCCAGGTGGCCTCGTCGGCCACCAGATCAGACAGTTCACTGGCTGAGATACCCATATCGTGGCAGGCCGAGCGCAGCGCCGCCTGAAATGTGGCGATGTCGTCGCCGTAGCCGCACTGCTGGGCTGCGATCGCCAATCCCTTGCTCGCATTAGCGCGGGCGCAGTCGATCAGCACGACACCGGTCAATGGAGACGAACTTGCCATAGGTTTTTTCGATAGCGCCTGTTAACAAACAACAAAAATCTACCACCACTGGCTACTTCTCACATCTAACCTATGGCAGACTCGGTACGCTAAAACACACTGAAGGTAGACCTTCTATAGCCGCCAACTCCCACAGGAGGCAGATGATAGTTTGAGGCCGTTGCGATGTAATGAGTTTATAGCACGACACAACGAAAGGAAAACAACAGTCTATGAGTATCAACATTGGTCTATCTGATCAGCAGCGCCAGGGTGTCGTTGGCATTCTCAACCAGGTGTTGGCTGACGCCTATTTGCTATTGATCAAAACTAAGAAATACCACTGGGATGTGGTTGGCCCCCAGTTTCGCACCTTACATGAGCTGTGGAAAGAACAGTACGAAGCTCTGACAGCCAGCATTGATGCTATTGCCGAACGAGTGCGCATGCTAAACGGCTATCCGTTAGGAACCGCCGCCGCATTTCTCAAGCACACCAGTCTAAAAGAGCACCCCGGTGACCTACCCAACGCCTGTGAAATGGTGCGGCGTCTGGTGATGGATCACGAACAAATCATTTGCAATCTGCGCACAGCTGTTGACTAGACCGCTGACGAATTTCATGACGAAGGTACTGCTGACTTTCTCACCGGTCTGATGGAAGATCACGAAGAAATGGCCTGGATGCTGCGATCTTTTGTAGAGGGTGAAGCTCTCGAACCTAGCGGCGATCGCGATAAGGAATTGGTCGCTAGCTAGATGCCGATAAGCGAGAGCTATTTGATTTGACCTAATACGCCAACCCTACGTCGTCTGAGGGCTTAGGTCTGCCGGGCGACGTAGGGGGTAAACAACCTAAGGTTTGACGCTTGGGGCAAAGCTCTAAACGTCTAGACTTACGTTTTTTGCCCCTTGCATCTACCCCACTTTTGGCCTCTTGTTAGCAAGAGCCTGGAAGTGGGGTATTTTGCTTGACCCCAGTGGGTTAATACCGAATTTTATCCACCCGGTTTTGCAGTGCAATGCTTCTACAAGATTCATGATCTGAATCAGGGCTACTCAAACAGGATTTCGTATAAGCTCCTGAAATAGGGCAGTTGTGCCTAGTAGACTGCGGCATAAGTTGGGTGACTATTGCCAATAGCAGGGGGGCAGGGGAGCTAGGGAGCAAACCGATCCGAAACGGTAGGCATACTTCAGCCTTTGGGTACTAGCCTGGGATTATATGCCTGCAAAGTAGGGTTGACCTTGGGTAAAAAACTCAGGTTGGTTGACTACAACCTGCACGTCTGCAACGGTGAATCTGGCCTCGCGCTGGTGCTGTTGCTCAAACCCCTGGTCGTTGTAACGATGCACCAGCTGAAAGCCTAAGCACTGGCTAAGGCAAAGCTGCCCAGCCGTGAGCGCATAAATGCGATCTAGTGCCTTGGAGGCGTATTCCTGCCCCTCCACGCCCGCCGATCGCCTCGCCCAACAGGCCTTCGACTACGGCCTTGACGCCACCCTGGGCGATCAGACCCTGGAGGTCGAAGTCACCGCCGAGCGCCCCGACCTGCTAGCCGCCGAGGGCTTTACCCGCGCCATCAATGTCTACAATGGCCAGGCCCGCACCGTGCCTGATGCGCTACCTGCCTCCGGTCGCCAGGTGACGGTGCTGCCCGAGGTGCTGCCCTTGCGGCCCCACATTGCCGCCCTGGTGGTGCGTGGGGCCGACCTGCAAAATGGGGGCCTAGCGGTGCTGGTGCAGTTTCAAGAAAAGGTGACCCAGACCTTTGGTCGCCAGCGCAAAAAAATTGCCATCGGCGTCTACGATCTAGACCAAATCGACGGTGACCTCACCTACGGTGCCGCCTCGCTCGATCAGCTGACCTTTGTGCCGCTCCAGGGCACCGAGGCGATGACGGCTCGCCAGATATTGCACCGGCATCCGGCGGGTAAAGCCTACGGGCATACGCTTCCAGCAGGTGACCAGGTCCCCGTACTGCGCGACGCCAATGGTACGGTGCTGTCGATGCCGCCGATTATCAATGCGGCGGGGGTGGGGGACGTCAGCGATCGCACCTGCAACCTGCTGATCGATGTCACCGGCATTTTGGCTAAGACGGTGCAAGAGACCGCCAATATTTTGGCCCACAACTTCTTAGATACCGGGGCCGAGGTGCAGACGGTGGCAATTGTGGCTCCCGAGGGGGCGATCGCAACGCCCAGTTTGGCCCGCTACCCGGTGCAGTTTTCGGCCAAGTATCTGAATGAAATCATGGGCACTGCGATCGCCAAAACCAGCCTGGGGCAAGTGCTCTCCCGCATGGATTTGGTGGTGAGCGGTACCGATGTGGTGCATGTGCCCACCTACCGCACCGATATCTTTAGCCAGGTCGATTTGGCTGGCGACCTGCTGGTGGCTCTAGGCATCGAGAGCCTCCAGGCCGAGCCCCTGGCGGTGAAGTTTCACCTGGGGGCGGCAGACCCGCTGCGCCAGGTGATGTTTCGCGTGGGCGATCTGGCCCAGCGCATGCAGTTGATGGAGGTCAAAAGCTTTGTGCTCACCGACCCCGACATGCTCGACCTCTTTGCCGCCCCCTATGTGCAAACGGGGAACGCCAAAAGTCGCACCTATAGTGCCACTCGCACTACCCTCCAGGCCGGGCTGCTCGATATTTTGGCCCGCAATATCAACGCCCCCAAGCCGATCAATATCTACGAAACCGGCGAAGTGCTGCGGTTCACACCCACAGGCGACATTCGCGAGAGCCAGGGCTGGGCCTTTGCCAGCCTCGACGCACGGGCCTCGTTTACCACCGCCAAGGCCTATATGCAGACCCTGCTCAAGGCCCTGGGGCTGAGCTATGAACTGGCGGTGGGCGAGGCCCGTTACTACATTCCAGGGCGGGCCGCAACGGTGCTGATCGATGGGCAAGTCGTGGGCGAATTTGGCGAAATTCACCCCCAGGTGCTGGAGTATTTTTCGTTCCCGGAGCCGGTGTGCGCCGGGGAGCTAGACTGCTCTGCGAGCTTGATTCAAACCTCTAGCGATCGCCCCCTGTAGAGGCAGTCACCCCCGATTCCCCCTACAGGCTGGTCTTGATGGAATCGGGGGTAGGTGGTTTGGATTTGGTATGGCCTCGTACCGGGCTGATGGGCGACTGAGTTGAGCCATTCCCTTAAAATGCTCTGCTAGGCTTGCCCTTACTCGGGTTGATATAGTGAATAATTAGCGCTATCTCATGTTGATTCAGTAGTTTTCACGCAGGATAATGGTCTGTGAAGCAGCTCTTCCAAAAAATTAAGCGTAAGGCGGTGAGGGCCTTGGCTCGAGAGCTGGCGCTAGAGACAGAACAAAGGCACCAGCCTGACCACCTGTGCAGACTGGGTACAGGCTCGGTATTAATGTCAGAGGCTATCATCAGCAACCTGGCAGCAGATCCAGACGCCATTGTGGTTGGGCAAAACTCCCACATTCGGGGACAGTTGCTGACCTACGGCCACGGTGGCCAGATCACCATTGGCGATTGGTGTTATGTTGGGGCGCGGTCTGAACTGTGGTCAATGGAGTCGATATCCATCGGCGATCGCGTTTTGATCGCCCATGATGTTAACATCCATGACGGCACGGCCCACTCCAGGGTCGCGGCGGAGCGTCATCGGCATTTCCGCCATATCGTTGAGCGCGGCCACCCCACCACGGCGAAACAGCTGCCGGGGGTGTTTTCGTCAGCGATCGTCATAGAAGACGATGTTTGGATTAGCTTTGGCGTCACTATTTTAAAGGGGGTTACGATTGGCCAAGGAAGTATAATCGCGGCAGGCTCCGTTGTGACTAAAGATGTGCCCCCCCAAACGCTGTACCGCTGCCAGATCTCGCCTATTCTTACGCCTTTATCAGCCGTTTTGCAGCCTGGGCAGCTGACCTAAAAACCTTGGGCCAGCGGCTCAAAAAAGTAAGTCTATGGTCAGATACTTAGATTTGGAATGCCAGGGTTGAGGTTTCGAGTTAACCCTATATCCCTGTAAATATGTCGTTTAGATCTTAAAAGTGATCGTGTTTTCTATAAATAATCTAATTGAGAAAGCGATTGAAAAAGTTGAGCGCAGACTGTCTTCTGGTCTAGCCGAGCAGTCAAAACGAATCGATGATCTGTTGGTGCTCCAGGGGCGGGCGATCGCGCTGAGTAATGCCAGTCGAGCGCCCCTCAGCTCTATCCATGATGCCGAATTTAAAGTCTTTTCTCAGTTTGGTGAAGACGGCATTCTTCAGTACCTAATTCGAGAGACTGGCATTAGTCGTAGCGAGCAGATTTTTATCGAGTTTGGCGTCCAAAACTACGTCGAATCTAACACCCGATTTCTACTCTGCAACGACAACTGGCGCGGGCTCATCTTAGATGGCAGTGAGCAGTACATCAACTTCGTGCGCAGCCAAGATCTGTACTGGCGGCATGATCTGACTGCCGTCACCGCCTGGATCACCCGCGACAACATCAACGATCTGATCAAAGATGCCGGGTTTTACGGCGATGTCGGCATTCTCAGCGTCGATATCGACGGTAATGACTACTGGGTTTGGGAGCGCATTAGTGTGGTTAACCCCGTCATCGTGGTAGTTGAATGGAATAGCGTCTTTGGCCCCGACCATGCCATATCGGTGCCCTACAGCGAGACATTTCAGCGCCAGCAGGCGCACTACTCCAACCTGTACTGGGGAGCCTCTATTCAAGCTTTTCACCACCTGGCCCAGAGCCAGGGCTACGCCCTGGTAGGGTCAAACACCGCCGCGAACAACCTCTTTTTTGTGCGCCAAGATCGCCTGGGTAGACTGACCGCGCTCTCGCCCCAAGCGGCCTACCTCGACTCGCGCTTCCGTGACTCGCGCGATGCCAACCATCAGCTCAACTTTCTCTCTGGGCAGCGTCGATTGCAAGAAATTTTAGACCTGCCAGTAATTGATGTCATCACCGAAGCCCCCACCACCCTGCGCCAGCTTGGGGCTTAACCCCTCCGTTACATGGCCCTCTTAGCAAACAATCGGTCAAAACAATCGGTCAAAACAATCGGTCAAAACAATGGCTCAAATGACTTGGGAAGAATCAGTGCAGTGGCTGCGGGATCAGCCTGAGCAGCAGGGGTTAGTTCAGGCCTGCTATTTTGACGACCCCCTGTTTGAGGCGGCCCAGCGCTTTTGGCAGAGCGCCGAGTGGCAGGCGACGGCGGTGCTGCTGCCCCCGCCCCCCGGCAGAGCCCTTGACCTGGGGGCGGGGCGGGGCATTGGTAGCTATGCCATGGCCTACGATGGTTGGCAGGTCACAGCCCTAGAGCCCGACCCCAGCCCCTTGGTGGGGGCCGGGGCAATCCACGGACTGGCCCAACAGAGCGGCTTACCCATCGAGGTGGTCAGCGAATATTCAGAACGGCTGCCCTTTGACGACAATAGCTTTGATGTGGTCAACTGCCGCCAGGCGCTTCACCACGCCCACAATCTGGAGCAGACCTGTCGAGAGATATATCGCGTGCTCAAGCCCAAGGGCGTGATGATTGCCACCCGAGAGCATGTCATCAGCCAGCCCGAAGACCTGCAAGCGTTTCTAGATTCTCACCCCCTGCACCGGTTCTACGGCGGTGAACATGCCTATCTACTGACTGAGTACCTCTCCGCCCTAGAACAAGCCGGACTGCAAATGCGTCAGGTGCTAGCTCCCCTAGACTCCCCCATCAACTACTTCCCAATGACGCTAGATCAGTGGCACGAGTACTGCACAAAGCCAGTGGCTAAACTGATTGGCCCAGGGCTGGCCCACGGGCTGTTTAACCCCAGGCACCCCCTGGGTCGCTGGCTATTGCCCCAACTGGCTCACTTTCGTAACGCAGTAGACCAAACTCCGGGTAGACTCTATACGTTTGTTGCTGTTAAGCCATCAATGGCTAGGAGTGCGGGTTAATGCGACGCCAGCGGTCACTTGAACGGCAGAGTCAGATCATTCGTACCTACCAGGCGGGAGAAAAATCTCTCTGGCCGGTGGGGTCTGTAAAACTAGCTTTTAGGGAGTTGTACTTCTCCCGTCACGCCATCTGGCATCTGTTTGTGCGAGATTTTGTGGCGGGTTTTCGGCAAAAGATCTTTGGCTATTTTTGGATTTTAGCCTCGCCGCTGCTGGGCATCCTCAGCTTTGTGTTTATGAACTCCACCGGCATCTTAAATCCCGGTGAGCTAGAGATTCCCTACCCAATTTTTGTGTTTGTCGGCACCAGTCTGTGGAGCCTGCTGACCATTACCACCACCACCGTGGCCAATGGATTGATTGGCAACTCCGATCTGATCATGCGCACCAATATCCCTAAAATTGGGCTGGCGGTCACCGGCATGGCCAGCGTGCTGTATAACTTTTTGGTCAGCATTGCGGTGCTGTTCATTATTTTGCTGGCGTTTCAGCTGTGGCCTGCGCTGAGCGGGCTAATGTACCCCCTGGCCGTCGTTCCTCTGGTGATGATGGGGATTGGCTTTGGCCTGATGCTGGCGGTGGTTGGTTCGGTGGCGCGAGACATCACCTCAATTTTTATCAACCTGCTGGGGTTGGCCATGTACATTACCCCAGTGGTGTACTCTGCCGAGTTTGCCAATCCTCAGCTACAGCAAATTGTGCGGCTCAACCCGTTGACCTACCTAGTGGACACGCCCCGGAGTCTGTTGATTTTAGGCCGTGTATCTAGCCCCCTAGGCTTTATGCTGGCGAGCCTGGTGGCGGTACTGGTGCTGGTGGCCGGAATTCACATGTTTTACTTGGTAAAAGATAAAGTGGCGGAGCGTTTGTAGATGCAAGAAGAGCTGTCTATCGTTGCGGAAAACGTCTCTAAGAAGTTTGGTCTGACTCTGAAGCAGTCCATGAAGTATGGCCTGCGCGACATTGGCAAAAACCTGCTGGGTCGCCAGGTCAAGACGGAGGTGCTGCGCCAGGGAGAGTTTTGGGCGGTGCAAGATGTCAGCTTTAGCCTCAAACGCGGCGAAGCCCTGGGCATTATGGGGGTCAACGGCAGCGGCAAAACGACCCTGCTGCGGATCTTGAACGGAGTTTACGCCCCCGATGCGGGGTTCATTCAAATGCGGGGCCGGGTAGGGG
>NZ_JADEWX010000227.1 GCF_015207395.1 Nodosilinea sp. LEGE 07088 | reverse complement strand
TTTTCCCAACAGTCCGCCCACTCTACTTTTGTCTAAATTCATCGCCGCTAAGCTAGACTCCTGCCCCAGCGCTGGTGCACCTGACTTGGCGGCCTAGAAATCCAATCAAGAACTTAGGACTGCCCAGTTGAAGATATCAACCCTTTGTATTGAAATAGTTAGGATGTGTCGCTTCAGCTAGATTGCAGATTCGATATCAGCCGCAGCACAATCTGCATACCGGTGACAGCCTGCCAGCCAAACAGCCCCACCAGCACGATATTGAGGCTGATGTGGGTGAGGCGAGCGGTTTCGTTGCCCTTTTGCATAAAGGGCACCAGGGCTGCGGAGGTGGCGATCAGGGTGGCCATGCCCAGACCCGCGAGCAGATGAGGCCCGACAAATAGCTTGCCTGCTTCAATATAGGTGGCCCCCATGCCGCCGACGGTGCCAAACACCATAACGGCTAGTAGCACCGAGCCGACCTGGTGATGCTTGAGGGCAAACTTGCCTTTAATCAGCTCTTTGCGGGTTTCGGCGTCGGCCAACCGGGTGCGGCGGGCCTGCACCCCCAAGTAGAGGGCGTAGAGGGTAGTGGCCAGCAGCAACCACATGATTACGGGGTGAACAAAGTTGAGCCAGGGCTGAAGCACGTCTAGAGTCATGGAGTTTCACTGTTACATTTGCTTAACAAAATTATAGGAGTACAGATTCTGGCTTGGCAAAGCATTGGGTCAGAATAGGGCTGGAGGGGAACCTGACGGCTATTTTTGCGTTCTGCTTTTGCATCCTGCTGTAAAACCCTCTGTGGTGCCCCACGGCTGGGTCGCCCTATTGATTAAGGCTCGGGGAGCATGGCTCCTTGGTTATAGTGGCAGAAACAGTTTTAAGGAGAGAGCCATGCGGCGGCCCAGGCGATTTTTGGCGGTGGTGCTGGCCAGCCTTTTAGGAATGGTGTTGCTGGGCCAGGGAGTTGTGTTAGGGACTACGCCCGATCTGGCCATTGAGCGGCCAGGGCTGCCTGAAGATGGCGGTAGTCCGGTGCTCCTCTCTGATGCCGAAGATACCCTTCAGGTGGATCCGGCGACGCTGCCGGAGAGTACTCTCCCTACCCCTTACCCTGAACCGCCCGATGGGACGCTCAAGCTGCCACCCCAGGAGCCTAGCCCCGAGGCTGTGGAGGATGAGTCGGAGGCCGACGTTGACCCCGAGGCCACAGCACCCGATGCTGAGCCAACGCTGGCAATGCTGCTGGCGGGTTTGTCTCCGGCGTTGGCGAAGCGCAGCGAGGTCTTGATCGAGGCCGATCGCCTGTATCAGGCGGGTGATATCGCTGCCGCTGAGCCCCTCTATCGGCTGGCAAAAGATTCTAAATGGCTGGCAGAAATCGCCCCCGAGATGGCGATCGCCCCCCTGACCGACCCCGCTGACCTGCCTCCCGCCGGGCAGGTCTACTGGCGCGAGGCCCAGGCCGGGGCCGAGTCGGCGTTCCCCAGTCGGGTGCTGGTGCCGCTGGAGCTGCTGGTTCAAAACTACCCCGAATTTTTGCCGGGGCAGGCGCTCTATGCCCGCTATCTGGTGCAAAACGATCGCGCCGATGAGGCCATGGCACTGCTGGAGGATGCGATCGCCCGCTACCCCTATAACCCCGATCTGCTCCGGGCCCAGGCCGAAGTTCAAATGGCCCGCGAGCAGTGGATCGAAGCCGCCATTACCGCCAACCAGTTCGCCATTCTCAACCCCGAGCACCCCGATGCCGAGGCCATGGCTGACCTGGCACGGCAAAACCTCGATCGTTTTCGCGGCGAAATGAACGAAAACCTGACCCGCAACCTGGTGTCTAACATTCTCACTGGGGCGGCGGGTTATATTCTCACGGGCGGGCTGCTAGGGCCGTTTAGCGCCATCAACTCGGGGGTTTTGCTAATGCAGGGCGAAAGCGGCCTGGGCCAGCAGGTGGCCGAGCAGGTCAAGCGTCAGCTGCCCATGGTCGAAGACCCGGAGATTCGTGCCTACGTCAATGACATTGGCCAACGCCTGGCGGTATTAGCTGGGCGCGACGAGTTTGACTACAGCTTCGAGGTGATCATGGATGACAGCCTCAACGCCTTTGCCCTGCCCGGCGGCAAAGTCTTTATCAACGCCGGAGCGCTGACTAAGAGCCATTCCGAGGCCGAGCTGGCTGGGCTGCTAGGCCATGAGTTGGCCCACGCGGTGCTCTCCCACGGCTTTCAAATGGTTACCCAGGGCAACCTGACCGCTAGCCTGGCTTCGTTTATTCCCATTCCTGAGGTGGCTAACTTGACGGCCAGCCTGATTGTGTCGAGCTACTCCCGCGATATGGAGCGCCAGTCTGATATTTTGGGCACCAAGCTCCTGGCCACCAGCGACTACGCCGCCGACGGCCTGCACAACCTGATGATTACCCTCGAAGAGGAGTACGGCAACCAGGGGGTGAGCTGGTTTGCCTCGCACCCCAACCCGGGCGATCGCGTCAGCTACCTCAAGCAGCTAGTAGACCAGGCTGGCTTTAACCGCTACGCCTACGAAGGGGTCGAAACCCACCTCAAAATGCGCTACAAAATGACCCGCCTGCTCACTGAGTACAAGCTAGAACAGGGTATTGAAGACAACCAGATCGGTGATGAGCCACGCTAGCTCTGATGCACTGGTCGCATGGGCGAACCGCAGTTTGTTGTAAATGGCACCGGCCCTTTAATCAGCCTGGAAAAGTTCAGCGATCGCTATCCTGACATCCGGTGGCTGTACACCAGGCGATTCATTCCCCGGCATGGAGGGCTGTCGTCTTAACTGGAATGCTTTAGGCGGGACTAAGTCGGTAAAGTACACCAAATCCGATTTGGGAAACCCCGATTCATAATCAGGAACCTCGTAGGGGCATAGCATGCTATGCCCCTACGAACCGGGGGTATTCAGGCAGGATTTGGTATTACCCCACAATTGCAGCCAGCACGAGCACTGCCCCAACCCCAAAGCACCCTACCATCGTCCAAAGGGCGACCTGGGCACTCTGATTTACGGCTTGGGTCAGGGCCTCGTGGGTTTTCAGCGTAATGATAAAGGGCTGGTTGGCCTGGTCAGGCTTAGTGATGGTGAGGGAGCTGTGACGATCGCACACCATACCTACTACCAGCACTGGGCGGTCTAGCGGTAAAACCGTTTCCTGGTAGCGATAGCCCAGAGTTTTGCGGTTTCCGTGACCGCTGTCGCTGCTAAGCACTAAAGAAAACGGCCCAAATGAAAGCATGTTCCCGGCCGGTGTGCCGGGTCGAAACTCATTGAGCACCTCGACTCGCTCGATCTGGGCACCCTCAGGGTCAACTCGTATTGCCCCTGAGCGATCAACCAGGTCAAAGGGAATCTGCTGTCGATGCTCGCTAATGGTTTCTGATCCGCGCTGGGTGCGGGTGGTCATGTGACCGTCGCTATCTTTTTCGCGCACGGTTTCTTCGTACTCGCGCACGACGGTACTCGTGTAGCTCACACAGGGCAACTGCTTCAGCTCCGAAGTCAGAGGAGAGGCGGCTTGGATGGAGCCTCGCAGCCAGACATAGTCGCGCCAGTGACCCCCGCCAATTTCAGTCGCGACGGCATCAGCGGTAGCGGTCAGGTCCGCTGCTTGGGATGGCCGTGCCAGCTTAAGCTGGGTACAGCGCCCCTGTTGACGGCGCTGCACCCACCAGAGTACGGCCCCTATAGCGATAAAAATAATGCCTGCGATCGCCATCATTTTCCTCCACTGCTGTGCGCCAGCTTGTGACTCTCAGCATGCCCCAAGGCACCCCGAGACTAAGATGCAGCGTTACGAATTTGCATGAACAACCCGGCTTTGGCTTTAACTACCGAAAGGTTTTGTTGCAAAACTTAAAGCGCCGTCGACTGACCTAAAAGCCCTGATACACTGACATTTAGCGATTTATATAGGGCACTGCTTTTTCTTTCTTCAGGTCACGGATTAGGCCTGAAATATAGATGGGTGTTTCCTCTTCATCGCTTACCGGGAGATAGCCCGGCCCCTGTCCACCGCGCCATCTAAGGACTCATGGTAGATTCCCTTAAAAAGCCTGAACTGCAAGAAATTCGCCCAGGGGTAAAGGCTCCGGCCAAAGACACCATTCTCACCCCTCGGTTTTACACCACCGACTTCGACGAGATGGCCGCCATGGACATCTCGATCAACGAAGCCGAGCTACTCGCCATCCTCGAAGAGTTTCGGGTTGACTACAACCGCTACCACTTCGTGCGCAATGACACGTTCGACCAGTCTTGGGATTCGATTAGCGGCGAGACCCGGCAGCTGTTTGTAGAGTTTCTGGAGCGCTCCTGCACCGCCGAGTTCTCGGGCTTTTTGCTCTATAAAGAACTGGGTCGTCGCCTCAAGGGCAAAAACCCGGTGCTGGCCGAGTGCTTTAACCTGATGTCGCGGGACGAAGCTCGCCACGCGGGCTTTCTCAACAAGGCCATGTCTGACTTCAATTTGCAGTTAGACCTGGGCTTTTTGACCAAGAGCAAAGACTACACCTTCTTCAAGCCCAAGTTCATCTTCTACGCCACCTACCTGTCTGAGAAGATTGGCTACTGGCGCTACATCACCATTTTCCGCCACCTTGAGGCGCACCCCGAGAACGAGATCTACCCCATCTTCCGGTTCTTTGAGAACTGGTGCCAGGATGAAAATCGCCACGGTGACTTCTTCTCGGCTGTGATGAAGGCCCAGCCCGACATTCTCAACGACTGGAAGGCCAAGCTGTGGTGCCGCTTCTTTTTGCTGTCGGTGTTTGCCACCATGTACCTCAACGACCTCCAGCGCAGCGGTTTCTATGCCTCCTTGGGCCTCGATGCGCGAGACTATGACATTGAGGTAATTGAGAAAACCAACGAGACCGCTGGTCGTGTCTTTCCCATTACGCTCAACGTCGATCATCCGGCTTTCTTTAAGCGGCTGGATGTGGCGGCAGCGGCCAACGCCAAACTGGCGGCAGTGTCTGGGTCTAACCAGCCTAAGCCGCTACAACTGCTGCAAAAACTGCCCCACATTGCCACCATCGGCTGGCAGCTGGTGCAGCTCTACTTTATGAAGCCGATCGACACCGTCGCCGCTCGTGGCCAGGTGCGCTAGGGCGACTACATAGGTTTTGAAACGCTATCCTCGTTTCCCCCAGCGGCTTTACTCTTGCGGTAGGGCCGCTTTTTTTGGCGGCGCCATTGAGACTGTGCAGCGAAGCCGAGGCGCTAAGATGCATAGGGTGTTTGCGTAAACTGGGAGCCGCTTGGGTGTTGCCATTGACCACTTGTCTGCTGAGAATTTGGGTATGCCTGACGGTGCTGGGGTGGGGGCAACGGGCGATCGCCCAACCAATTTCCCCCTGCGTTAGGGCGTTCTCTTGGAATGCTCCACCCCCCCCTGCTTCAGTGGTTGGCGACGCTATCGATCTCTGTGCAACCCATCAGCCATCAGAATTCTCCACGGTTAATTTTGCTAGCGTGGAGTTTTCGCCAGCGGCTGCTCAACCTGAGGTGTTAGCGCTGGATGCAGAGGCGATCGCACCCACCCTCGACCTTGACCCCGCTGTGATCGAAAACAGCCCGGTGCTGCAGCGGTGGCTGGAGCAAGTGCCTGACGTGGCCAACGAAATTCGCCATCAACCCAGCTTTCGCACTCGGCTGCGGGTGGGCTACGCTCAGTTTTCGTCGACGGGGCAGATTAGCGGTGTGGGCGCGGCTGTGGAGGATGTGTTTGTGGTGCGGGGAACGGGCCTGACCGCCAGTGCTGCCTACAACCGCAGCTGGAACGGCCAGCGGGAAGACTATGGCGGTGAAGTGCGGTACTATCTGCTGCCTTTGGGTGGTTATGTGAATATCGCCCCGACGATAGGCTATCGCTCCCTCAGCACGCCCGACTACCAAACCCATGGGCTCGATGTGGGTCTGCGGTTGATGTTGATTCCTTCGCGGGGGGGCGGGGCCGACCTGGCCCTGAGCCAGCGCTGGGTGGCACCCGGCAACGAGGGGGAAGTGGGCATTACCAGTCTTGCGATCGGCTATGCAGTGACGCGACAGCTGCGGCTGGGCACCGATTTTCAGCTGCAAAACTCTCGCTTTGGCCAAGACAGTCGCTTTGGGCTATCGCTAGAGTTGCTGTTGTAATGAGGTTATCCAAATTCCTCATTTAGAGCTTTGGTGCATCGCTTCGCGGATGCACCCTACGGGCGGGACTGCGATCGCTTTTGTGGAGCGTTAGCCCTCAGCCAACGTTCTATTTGCATGCAAATCTCTTGCCTACTTTTCTCCGGCATCAATGCCTATTTTTGATGTTCTACGTTTCATGCCACATAATATAAACTTGATATCCATCATCATTCTTTTCGATGCCTATATTCATGAATCTTGCGTTTGGCAGCTCTACCTGACCACCAAGCACTTCTTTGTTTTCGACATCCCACCATTTCGATGCATTAATACCATCAGTCAAGACAAAACCGTTCTTAAACGTTGAAGTATCTACCACATTGCGGTCAAATATCTCTTGCAAACTGGATGCATCAGTCTCGAACTTGAACCAAATGGCATCATCGATTCCAGAGCCTTCGAGCTTGTAGCCAAGGGGGACAATGTTTATAGAAGGATTGAGATACATTTCGACCTGGCACCGAGACAACTGTGCTTCTGTTGGTGTCGTGGTTTCTTCGTCTTTGCCAAAATTCAAACACCCTGTAAGCAAAGAAGTAAGGATCAATGACGAGGCTATAAATAGATGTAGTTTCCTCATTAGTTCATCTTTAGCATAACGTTGCCCATCACCCGACGCTAGTAACCTCTGGATTTATAGCCGATTACCTTTTGACGGTCGGCGTGCATGGGCGTTGTTATGCAGCTCTATTTAGAATTTGGCTCCAACATACCGATGAACTCTTGAAATGATGAAGCCACTGGAATCAGAAACGAATCCCAATTCACGTTGAGGCATTGATCCTCATCATCATCGCTGAACTGCTGCTCGAATGGCAGTGAGTCCCATTCAAAGTACGCATCCATTGCTTTGTTTGCATCCCAAATCACAACGGTAGGTGAGGTAGGTTGCACGCGGTAATCGAAGCAAAAGAGATCGACATATCCGCGATCGAGGCACATATCTGTTTGAGTGGCAGCGAAGGGAAGCAAGCCAGAAAAGAGCGATCTCGACGTGTTGCACTCGCAATTCATCAATGAAGATATTGACTTCACCACACGTTCGTCAGTTTGAATTTGATCGAAGTGTGGGCGAAAGTCGCCGATGAGTTTTGATTCGCTATCGAGCAGCGTGAGAAACTCAGCAACGCGATAAGGGCAGCCATTAACCTTTACTGTTCCAATCGTGGGTTGCCCGCCGTGGCAAATTGCCATGTAGGCAAGAAAATCCGTATCGAGGGGGTAGCGTTTGGACAATGCATTCACGACGCGAGTATCGATTGGACCTGCGAGGGTATTTGGACTACAAGCTAGATCACGCATGGATTTGGAGACTGATCAGAATTTTGTGTAAGCGGTCTAGAATCCCAATAACTCAGGAGACCGCATCATGGTACGCAAGAAGAAAGAACCAAACCGCATCGATGACATGCTGGATGATCTCTTGGCGGACTGCC
>NZ_JADEWX010000393.1 GCF_015207395.1 Nodosilinea sp. LEGE 07088 | reverse complement strand
CTCATCCACTCCCCCCCCATGACCACCACCACCTTCCAACACACCCGCTACGTTATCAGCGAAAACTGGATCACCTTCGGGGCCTTTGGGCTGTTTCTGGTGTTCGTGCTGTTCGCAGTTTTTGGGGAAGTCGTTGCGCCCTACGATCCGTTGACGAGCAATGCTGCGATCGCCCTTCAGCCACCCTCCTCAGCGCACTGGTTTGGCACCGACCAGCTGGGGCGAGACGTGCTCAGCCGGGTGATTGTCGCCACCCGGCTCGACCTGGGGATTGCGGTAATGGCGGTGACCCTATCGTTTCTGGTGGGCAGTGTGTTGGGCACCTGCGCGGGCTATTTTGGCGGCTGGTGCGATCGCATCATCTCCCGCTGCATCGACACGCTGATGGCCTTCCCACTGTTTGTGCTGGCCATGGGGCTGGTAGCGGCCCTGGGCAACACGGTGGAAAACATCATTCTGGCAACGGCGATCATCAACCTGCCCCTGTACACGCGAGTGGTGCGATCGGAAGTGCTGGTGCGGCGCGACGCTGGCTTTGTCGAGGCCGCCCGCCTCACCGGCAACGGCGACTGGCGAATTATGGCTAAACACCTATTCCCCAACGTGCTGCCGGTGATGATGGTGCATGTGTCGCTGAACATGGGCTGGGCTATTCTCAACGCCGCTGGCCTGTCGTTCATTGGCCTGGGCGTTCAACCGCCAACACCGGAGTGGGGCATCATGGTGGCCGAAGGCGCGACCTACATTGTCTCGGGCGAATGGTGGATGGCCCTGTTCCCCGGTGCGGTACTGATGCTGGCGGTATTTTGCTTCAATCTCCTCGGCGACGGACTGCGGGATTTGATCGATCCCCGCATGCGAACGTGATGTAGATAAACCCGTAGGTTGAGTGAAGCCCAGCGGAACCCAACCAGCCCAGACGCCAGAGGCTTTTACAGGTGCGACATGCTCGTTTGTGGGTTACGGCCAAGGCCTGATTACCTGGACTGCAACAGAGTTGGATTACGGCCTAACCCACGCTACGGTTTCTTCCTCACCTTCCCCATCTCCCCCACCATCCCTAGCCC
>NZ_JADEWX010000024.1 GCF_015207395.1 Nodosilinea sp. LEGE 07088 | reverse complement strand
ACTCCCAGCCCCACCCCAACCGGGGCTCGCCAGATGCGGGTAGTGACCGAGGGTGAAGAGACCTCGGTGTTCGACGGGCCGGGTACCGAGTTTGGGTTTGTCCGCAGCGTTCCTAACGGTTCTATTGTCACTGTTACTGGGCGCACGTCGGGTAACTGGTCAGAACTCATTGACGGCGGCTGGATCTTTTCCCTCTGGCTAGAGCCCCTGTAGCGGCCAGCTGAGCCTTAGCTCTATGGACAACTTGCTGAACCGGCGGATTGTCTGAGCCAATGGCGGGTATTAGGCGCGATCGCGCCTAACCTCCAGGCCTCTAACAACTGCTTTTATCATTTAGCTAACTCTATGAATTTAAAGTGTTCATAGATAAAAACTTCCAACCATCTAGAATGTCAAATCCTGCAATGGTTTCAGAGCCTACGTAATACTGCGCAACGATTCTGAGAAAGGCGTTACAACTTGTGATGTTATAACGTTGTGCATATAACGTTATGTATCTGCAACCGTTCATTGAGCTGACGATGGCAGCGATCGCTCAAGGCTGTTTCTGGAAAAGCTGAGAGTTTTCTGGTAGTCAAGCTTGGTGATGCTAGAGAATTTTTTCTGAATCTTTCTGAATCTTATTTAACGCCTGGGAGTTCTACATTGGTTAACGATACTGAGTCACCTGCCACTTTCTGGGCGTCTGCCCAAGAAATTGTCTTGCAGGTGTTGCAAATCATCGACGTTCGTCTGGCCCTGGTGATTGGGCTGGCTGCGTTTATGTTGGCGGTCGGGTTTGATTCATCGGGTAACCAGGCAGAGGCGGCAGATTTGATGGGTCAGTCGTCTTTGGTGTCGGTTACCGTGTCGGTTGGCTCCGCTGAACCAGCCTTACCCTATATTCCGGCCTCAGGGTCAGTGGCGGCTCATCGTCTGCGCCATGGCACGTTAACGAGTGCAATCATAACCAGCAACCGCTTAACCGATGCTCATTTCTTTACTGAGCTGCCCTCAGATCAATAGAATCTCTGGGGGCGATCGCGCTAATTTACAGGACTCATGACAACTAAACAGTCTAGCGGCGTTGAGGGCTTAAAATATAATGTTGGCCCCCAGCAGTATATTTTTTAGGGCTGGTTGGCCTGGCAGCTCTGGCCTGCCTGTTCGTTCTGATTGTCTTCACGTCGGCACATTCCTATGACCTCCTCCATTCGCTTTCTCATGTGCGCTCCCCACCACTACGAGGTGGATTATGTTATCAACCCCTGGATGGAGGGCAACATTCACCGCTCATCGCTTGAGACCGCTCGGCAGCAGTGGCAAGACCTCTATCAAATCATTGCCGATCGCGCCGATGTCGACTTGGTCAAGCCCCAACCGGGCTGGCCAGATATGGTCTTCACCGCCAATGCCGGGCTGATTTTGGGCAATCAGGTGGTGCTGAGCCGGTTTCTGCACCCAGAGCGTCAGGGCGAAGAGCCATTCTTTAAAGCCTGGTTTGAGGAACAGGGGCACGACGTGTTTACCCTGCCCCCGGATCTGCCCTTTGAGGGGGCTGGCGATGCCCTGCTCGATCGCGAAGGGCGCTGGCTATGGGCGGGCTACGGCTTTCGCACCGAGCTAGATTCCCACGGGTTAGTGGCCCAGTGGCTGAATATCGAAGTGTTGTCGCTGCACCTGATGGACGAGCGCTTTTATCACCTCGATACCTGCTTTTGCCCCCTGACGGGCGGCTACCTGCTCTACTACCCGCCAGCCTTTGATGCCTATTCCAATCGCCTGATTGAGCTGCGGGTGCCCCCAGAAAAGCGCCTTGCGATCGACGAGCCCGATGCCATTACCTTTGCCTGCAATGCCGTCAATATCGATCGCATTGTGATCATGAACCAGGCCAGCGATGAGCTCAAGGCACGGCTAGCCGATGTGGGCTTTGACGTGGTGGAGACGCCTCTGACCGAATTTCTCAAAGCTGGCGGAGCGGCCAAATGTCTAACCCTGCGGGTGACAGAGCCCCTGCATCCCGAACCGGCCAAGGATAGAGGGTTGCTGTCTCGCACCGTGACCATGACGGGGCACCTGCTCGACTCGGGGCTGGTGAGTCGGGCCCTCGATCTGATTATGGAAGGGGGCGGCAGCTTCCAGGTGTTGAACTTTGACCTGGGCGAGCAGCGGCAGAGCACCTCATCGGCGGAGATTCGGGTGTCGGCGCCTGACCATGAGGTGATGGATGAAATCATGGCCCAGCTGATTGATCTGGGGGCTGTGGCTTTGCCCCAAGAACAGCAGGACGCCCGCCTGGTGGCGATTAGCCAAGCGGGGGTTGCCCCCGATGATTTCTATAGCTCGACCATTTACCCCACTGAGGTGCGGGTGCGGGGCGAATGGGTGCGGGTGCAAAATCAGCGCATGGATGGCGTGATTGTGGTGTCGGCGACGGAGCCGGTGGCGACCTGTAAGCTGCTGCGCGATCTGGCGGTGGGCGACCAGGTAATCGTGGGCTATGACGGCATTCGCAGTGTGCGCAGCACCACCGATCGCAGCCGTGCCGCCGCCACCACCGAAGAGTTTAGTTTCATGGGCTCTGGGGTCTCTAGCGAGCGCCGGGTCGAGCTAATCGTAGAACAGGTCGCCTGGGAACTGCGCCGTCTGCGCGATCAGGGGGGCAAGGTGGCGGTAGTGGCCGGGCCAGTGGTCATCCACACTGGCGGGGGCAACCACCTGTCACGGCTGATTCGCGACGGCTACGTGCAGGCGCTGCTGGGGGGAAATGCGATCGCCGTGCACGATATCGAGCAGGCCATGCTCGGCACGTCCCTCGGCGTCGATATGAAGCAGGGCACCTCGGTGCGGGGTGGCCACCGCCACCACCTGCGGGCCATCAACAGCATTCGCCGCTGCGGCAGTATCGCTAACGCCGTCGATCAGGGGGTGCTGACTCGCGGGGTGTTCTACGAATGCGTGCAGCACAACGTACCCTTCTCGTTGGCCGGGTCTATTCGCGATGACGGCCCCTTGCCCGATACCAAAATGGATCTGCTTGCGGCTCAAGCCGACTATGCTCGACTGATTGAGGGCTGTGACCTGATTCTGATGTTGTCGACTATGCTCCATGCGATTGGTGTCGGCAATATGACCCCCGCCGGGGTGAAGATGGTGTGTGTTGACATCAACCCTGCGGTGGTGACCAAGCTAGCCGATCGCGGTTCCCTAGAGTCTACCGGGGTGGTGACCGATGTTGGCCTGTTTCTCAGTCTGCTGGTGAAGCAGCTCGATCGCCTCACCCAGCGCCACGTAGTGGCCCAGTCGTAGGCTGTCCTGGGGGCGATCGCTCCCAGAGTAATAGTCGGTGCCACTGGCGCTCATCCTCGAAGCATCGATCCCCACCTGGGGATCGACTACCATTGATCACAGACCTCATCCAGGCCAAAGACAGGTTGGGCTGGGGCTAGCGATCATAGGAGTGCTGATATGGATGAGCCATTTCCCCAGGATATGCTCAAGAGCGACTTGCTCAGTCGTCTGGCCATCAACCTCGATACCGCCGAAGAGGTTGGCCCGATCGCTGAAATTTGGGTCAACGGACGCACCCACCAGGTCAAAGGAATTGGCTGTAGCGGGGGCAGGCTATTGAGCCGTCAAAGCCGACGGTTTCTGTGGTCCCAGATTGGTTCCATCGGGCGCGATGGCGTAGTGGTTAAAGCCGGGGCCCAGCTCGAGGCCATTGATGAGCACCTGCAAGATGCGCTGCCCCTGGGAGACGTGGAGCTGTGGTCAGACCATGGCGATCGCGTGGGGCAGCTGGTTGACTATCGATTTGATCTAATCACCGGGAATATTCTGCAATACCTGTTCGTACCGGCGCCAGACTGGGCAATGGCTGCGGGGCTCTACGCGCTGGCGCCAGTTGCGGTCATCAGCACGGGGCGTCGCCGCATGATGGCAGCGGCTGCCGCGTTAGGACAGGCAATTTTAATCCAAGCCGGGGTGCAGGCCGAGCCGGTGGCTTCTTCTACCCCCTTTGACCGTCTGCCCCTCGACCGAATGCCCGACCCCCGCCAAAGCTGGGATGCGGCTGTCAAGACTACTCGCCGGGCTAGCGATCGCCTGCAAGATGGTCGTCAAAAGCTGGGGGCCGAAGCCCAAGATCGCCGTCAGCAGCTTCAGGCTGAGGCCCAAGACAAGCTGGGTGGCCTGCTGGGTAACGTCAAAAAGCGTACCCGTCGGTTGCGTCATCAGCTGCGGGAGGCGGTTACCGATGCTACCGCCGGGTTGCCTTCGGGCTCAAACCTGCGCCATGACGATATGCCGACCATTGATGTCAATGCGATGGAGCTATGGCCCGAGGATGAGCAACCCGAGCGCTAGGTCATAGGCCGGGGCAATGGGCTAGAGGTCACGCTGGTAGTCTGCGATCGCATCGAGTAGATCGGCCTTGCTGCCTGCCGGAATCAGATCCGCCAGGGGTACTGTTTTAGAGCCGCCGCCAATCGCGATGGGGGTACCCGCCAGCACCTCTGCCACGGCTGATTCGGTTACCGCATCGCCCGTCACCAAGGGGTAAAGCCTCTCAGCCAGAGGAGTATGAAGCTTGGCATCCCCCAGGTAAAGGTGCCACTTGGCCACATCGATATAGACTTTGTCGCCAATCGCTGCGGCTAGGGCCTCAATCGCTCGGGCGGTAGACGCATCAGACATCGTTAAGATTCTCCATTGGGGTCAGGGTCGGTTGGAGACAGCGGGGTGGGCGTGTAATCTGCGATCGCAAAGATATAAACCCCATGGCCGACCAAAACAGCCAGCCAGGGCAGCGTTACCCTGCTCACCCAGGGAGCCCAGGCCGGGTTGAGGGTATGAAAAAACCACAGCCCCGAGTTCACGGCAATAAATGCCGCCACATGCACCGCAAAGTTGATGCGGTCTTCGAGGCGACGATAGTCGGGGTCTTGACGGGTCGGTTGACGGGGCCAACGAGGCGGCATAGAGCTAACTTCACGCTACATCCTTCATTTTAATGGGGGCGGAGCCATTCCCCACTGACAAATGTAGGCATATATGGCCAAAGCTGCCGCCGTCTGCACATTCAGCGACGGCACCATGCCATACTGCGAAATCGCTACCGTTTGGTCACAGGCCGCTGATACCTCTGCTGGCAGGCCCGTCAGCTCTCTGCCGAGCACTAGCACTGTGCGCTGGGCAAACTGCATCTGGCTGAGGGGCATAGCATTGGGCTGCAAATCCAGGGCAATGGGGCTATAGCCCTGGTCTCTCCGCTCCGCCAGCCACTGGAGCAGGGCAGGGGTAGGGCACTCCCACAACGGCTGCCACTGATAGGTGGCTACTGCGCCCTGTCGAAAGGTGCGATCGCTCGCCAGCGTCAGATCTCGCAGCACCAATGCCTCCAGACGAAAGGCCTCAGCCGTGCGGCAGAGCATCCCCAAATTCATTGGGTTCTCAACCAAAGCAGCGCACACCACGAGTGAATGGCGGGGCAAATTTTGATAGTCTCTGCGCAAGGATGTCATCAGCCCCTATCGCCTCACCCCACAGAGCGATCCACTGGAAATGGTGGATCGCTCAGCTATAGACGCCCATTGTTGGGGTTGCACAACTGTTAGGCGGCGGCGATCAGGGCGATATTCGAGAACACAAAGTCTTGCACATCTTTGCCACTTTCGGTCTCAGTTTCAATGGTGCGACGAGAGAGAATAGAGTAGCCCCCAACCTCAGTGTAGAGGTCTTCAAAGGTGCTGAGGCCGCCCTTCGGCTCACCCGTTTTGGGGTCGTGGTAGATCGAGTCGTAGCGGTGCGATAGGTAGCCCGCCCCAGTATCGTGGCTGCTGTAGGTGTGAATCGTCACCACCACGCCATGAATATGACGATGCACCATCGACACTTCCTGGTTGCGGATTTGGTAGCGATCGCCCTCAGACTTACCGCCCATTAAGATTTCTACCGATCCGTCAGCCAGGGTCTCGCCATAGCTAAAGGTATTGTTGCCGTGGGTCTGTTCAAAACCCCGGCGCACCCGGTGAATCGAAACCTCAAACAGCTGCCCATGCACTATTTTTTGGGCGGTTTCATCAGCAATGCCCGTCACTTCGGCCTTGAAGTCAGCGCCAATTTTAGCCTGACCGGTGTAGGTCTCGCCATTGTGGGTAAAGCTGACATCAGCGGTATAGCCAGGGAACGCGGCATCCCAGGTGTAGCGATTTTCGTAGGCGACCCGAAAAAAGTCGCGTGCCGAAAGTTGAGTTCCAACCATCAAACTATCTCCCGTATACGTCGGTGGGCCATAGCAGCAAGCCATGGGGTTGAGGTTTCTCTAGCATACCGATTCTGCGGTACCTTCGCCTGTGCCCGCGACGTGACCAATTCCCAGGGGTGCTCTATGACAAACGCTTAATCTGGGGAAACGTATTCTGGTTTACAGTACCTTCTGAGTTGCCTCTCTAAAATAAGAATCCACCTTATAGCTCCCCAAGGTACCTTAGGTTATTTTTCGCAGCCCAGCGACATGGCTTTCTGAGCAGTTTTTGAGCTAAAGCAACCCAGTTAGCTCAGGCTTTTCCACAGGTCATATTCTCCCCGCCGATTTGACAAGATTGCTCTTTTCCTTTAACGGCAACGGTTTACGACCTTTAAAAAAAACAAACCCAGAGACGGTGTTTAATTATCCACAGCTGTTGAGGCATTCTGTGGATAACTTTTGGCACATTCAACCTTAGTTCTAGGTTGAGCACCATAGCCATCTCCTTGGCTGCCCAGAGCTAGTACTCGAAGGCTGAAATATGTCCAACGTTCCGGATCGCTTGGCTCCCTAGCTCCCCTGCTCCCTAGCTCCCTGGCTCTAAGGAATAGTATCTAAACTTGCGCCGTGGAGTAATAAGTCTCCCCGAGCCAGGTCTATTGATAAAGGGTTAATTAAATGTGGCGTTGATCGGTGAGCCCGACTACTCATCTGTCCCCCTAAAGCGCTATAGGTGAAGTACCTGCGTAGCTTGAGATAGCATTCACCTCCTATGGAATTGACCTACCAACCCTTTACGGTGCAAAAGCGCGTACCCCTGACCATCAGTCGCGGCACCACCGCCCAGTCGACCAATCTATGGCTCAAGCTCAGAGCCGAGGGCATAGAGGGCTGGGGCGAAGCTGCACCCTTCTCGATTGGCAGTCATCAGCAGACTCTAGCCATGCTAGAGCAAGATATTACCCAGCTACAAGGAGCGCTGACCTCCTATCATCCCTTCGATCGCCAGGCCATTGAGGCCGTGGTGGAAGAATTGTCGATTCACTCGGCGGCTCGGGCGGCCTTAGATGTGGCCCTGTGGGACTGGTGCGGTAAAGCTGTAGGCCAACCCATCTGGCGATTGCTCGGGTTAGACCTAGATCGCATTCAGCCCACCTCAGTTACGGTAGGTATCTCTTCACCGGAGGCGGCCCAACTGCGATCGCAAGATTGGCTACAGCAAACCACCGCCCGCGTTCTTAAAATTAAGCTTGGCAATCCTGCCGGTATCGAAGCCGACCAGGCTATGTTTCAAGCCGTATATGACTCTGTTTCGGCTGACATCAGCATTAGCATTGACGCTAACGGAGGCTGGAGCTTAGACGACGCCAAGCTCATGGCAGACTGGTTGGCAGCTCGTCGGGTTACCCACCTCGAACAGCCCCTGCCTGTCAGCCAAAACACCGACTTAGCCCAGCTAAAACAGCATTCGCCCTTACCTATCTTTGTCGATGAAAGCTGCTTCAACAGTCGAGACATTCCACTGCTGGCCCATGGAGTCGATGGTATTAACATTAAGCTGATGAAGGCCGGGGGACTTACCGAGGCTCTACGCATGATTGACACTGCCCGAGCTGGCGGGCTGGCGGTCATGTTTGGCTGTTATTCCGACAGCAGTCTGGCCAACGGAGCCATGGCCCAACTGTCACCGCTGGCTGATTACCTCGATCTCGATAGCCATCTCAACCTGCGCGATGACCCATTTACTGGCCTATCGCTAGTCAACGGACGCTTGATTCCTGCTCACCATCCTGGACTTGGCCTTAACTATGTATCTCAAGCCCAATAGCCGTATTGCTCTACTGATGCACGAGGGAACCCAGGGCGTCATGGGTAAAACGGGCTTGGCTATGCTGCGCTTTAGCTCATCGCCCATTGTGGCCGTGATCGACTACCAAGCTCAAGGCCAAGCACTCCACGATCTGACCGGCATCGATAAATCTATTCCCATTGTTGGGTCGCTAACCGAAGCCCTAACCTATACCCCAGATGTACTGACCATAGGCATTGCTCCTTCTGGCGGTAAACTTCCTGAGGCATGGTTTCAAGAGATCGAACAGGCCATTAAAGCCGGTCTTAGCATCGTCAATGGCCTACACACTCCCATGGCCAGCAACCCAGCCCTGCAGCCCTGGCTGAGACCTGATCAGTGGATTTGGGATGTTCGCAAAGAGCCGGAAGGGCTGTCGGTGGGTAGCGGTCAAGCACGTCAGCTTACCTGTAAGCGCATTTTGACGGTGGGCACTGATATGTCTGTGGGCAAAATGTCGGCCACCCTAGAGCTCCATCGCGCCTGTCTCCAGCGGGGGCTGCGCTCTAAGGTGATCGCTACAGGGCAGACCAATCTCATGTTGGGCGATGATGGCGTTCCTCTAGATGCTATTCGCGTCGATTATGCCTCAGGGGCGATCGAGCAACAGGTAATGCGCTACGGACCTGACTACGATTTCATTTTTGTAGAGGGTCAGGGTTCTCTGCTCAACCCAGCCTCAACAGCAACACTTCCCCTACTCCGGGGCACTCAACCCACCCACTTGGTGCTAGTACACAGGGCTGGGCAGCGCCATATTCAAAATTTTCCCGACGTGAAAATACCTGATCTTTCCAGCGTAATCGCGCTGTATGAGCAGGTGGCTTCGGCGGCAGGTGCATTCTACCCAGCTAAAGTGGTGGCGATCGCCCTCAACACCGGGCATTTAACGACTCCAGAAGCTGACTCAGCCATTCAAACCATAGCTGCAGAAACCGGCTTACCCTGTGCTGATATCTTTCGCTCTGGAGTCGAGCAGCTACTAGCCCCCATCCTGACCTAGGCCAGCTACTTCTTCCGCAGGCGATAGGTAATGCGCCCCTTGGTCAGGTCGTAGGGGGTGAGCTCTACTTTGACGCGATCGCCAGGCAAAATCTTAATATAGTTACGGCGAATCTTGCCCGAAATGTGGGCTAGTACGTTGAACCCATTATCCAAATCAACCCGAAACATGGCGTTCGGCAGCGATTCAGTAATGGTGCCCTCCATTTCAATTAGGTCTTGCTTAGACAAGCTGACGTCTCCCTTAGTACAAATTTATAATGATACCTAGCATAACCCTAGCCACTACTCCATTACCAGACTCTTTAGGGCAGCGTAGACAGCCTCCATCGTCTGATTTCCGTCCACCGACACCAGCTGCTGTCGATCTCGGTAAAACTCAATCAACGGCTCTGTTTGCTGCCGATACACCTCAAGGCGGTTGAGAATTACCGACTCCTCATCGTCTTTGCGTCCCCGCTGTAGCAGACGAGCCACAATTACGGCATCTTCAACGTCAAGGTTAACCACAAAGTCTGCGGGCTGATCAATCTGATCCAGAATCTTCTGTAAAAACTCTGCCTGGGGCACGTTTCGCGGAAACCCATCCAGAAGCCAGCCCAGCTGCGCATCCTTTTGGCCTAGGCGCTCTTCAATCAGGTCAAGAATCAGGTCATCAGGAACGAGCTCACCAGTACTCATGTAGTGGTCAGCCTTCTGGCCTAATTCACTACCTGCCGCTACCGCTGAGCGCAAGATATCTCCGGTAGAAATATGAGGCACTTCACAATCATTAGCTAGCAATGCAGCTTGAGTTCCTTTACCAGCTCCAGGCGGTCCTAAAAAAATAAGTCGAGTCACTACTGCTTCACCATCCCTTCGTAACGTTGGGAAATCACGTAGGTCTGGATCTGCTTGGCGGTATCAATGGCAACCCCAACCAAAATCAGGAGCGAAGTAGCGCCAAAGCCACGAAAGGTCTGCACCCGAGTCAGACTTTCAACCGCACTCGGCACCACGGCTACCATACCAAGAAAAATTGCCCCTAGAAAAGTGAGACGATTTAGGATCCGGCTGATATATTCAGTTGTTGCCTTTCCAGGGCGAATACCAGGGATGCTAGCCCCCATCTTCTTCAGATTGCGAGACACATCATCAGGATTCATCACCAAAGATGAATAAAAATAGCTGAAGAAAAGAATCAGAACTAAATAAAGCGTTACGTAAAACCAAGAAGTTGGGTTCAGATAGTTATTAACAAACTGGCTGAATATTGGATTAGTGACGTACTGAGTGAGAGAAATTGGTAGCACCAGTACCGCAGAGGCAAAGATGATCGGCATTACCCCACCTTGGTTGAGGCGGAGGGGCAGGTAATTGCTCTGCTCGATGTACAACTTACGGCCTACCTGGCGTCGGGCCGAAATGATTGGAATGCGGCGAGTGCCTTCCTGTACGAAGACAATGCCTACAATCATGGCCAAAAAGGCCAACATAAGAATAATAACCCCGCCCACAAGACCGCGATCGCCGCTCTGGGCTAAGTCAATGGTCTGCCCTAAGGATCGGGGTAGTGTGGAAACAATATTCAGAAAAATGAGCAGAGAAGCACCATTCCCAATCCCCCGTTCAGTAATCAGCTCCCCTACCCACATCACAAACATTGAGCCTGCGGTTAGAGCAATTACGGTCTGGGCCACAAAAGCGGGACCCTGTACCTCGGCAAACTGATATAGCAAAAAAGAGGCCAGCAGCGTGCTCTGCAAAATCGCCCAACCTAAGGCGACGTAGCGGGTAATCTGGGAGATCTTACGACGCCCAGCTTCCCCTTCGTTTTTTTGTAAATCTTCCAGCTGAGGCAGGGCCGCCGTCAGCAGCTGCATAATGATTGAAGCGTTGATGAAAGGCAGAATTCCTAAGGCAAAAATACCTAAGGCTGACAGACCACCCCCGACAAAGATGTCTAAAAAGCCGACAAACCCCGCCAGGCTACCCGACTGAATTGATGAAGCAAAGGCCGCCCGGTCAATCCCGGGTACCGGAATAAAAATTCCCAGTCTGACCAAAACTAGCAGCCCTAGAGTCACCAGCAAGCGGCTCCGCAGGCCAGCAGCTTGGGCCATCTGCATAAATGTTTCCTGGGCACTTGGACTTTTGCCCCGACTTACGACCATGCAACAATACCTCAGCCCTACATTTAGAGATTATGTCAACTGTAGTAAGTATTCATAGGTTCTATGAATACAACTCCCAGCCCTAGTCTAAGGGATGAGAGAGTGACTTCGCTACGCAATCAACTCCCAGGTGCCGCCAGCCTGCTCAATTTTCTCTTTAGCTGATTGAGTAAATGCAGCCGCCTTTACCGTCAACGCCACACTGATCTCACCATCACCTAGAACCTTTAGGGGGCCGTCATTAGTAGTCAAAACCCCGGCTTCGAGCAGAGACTCTAGAGTAACTTCGGTACCCGTGGCCAGAGCGGCTAGACCTTTAACATTGATGATTGTGTATTCCTTCTGATTGACCAGTGGAAAATGCTTGAGCTTGGGAACCCGGCGGTAAAGAGGCATTTGACCGCCCTCAAATCCAGGTCGGGTGCCGCTACCAGAGCGAGACTTTTGACCCCGCATACCGAAGCCACAGCTAGCCCCCTGACCTGCGGAAATGCCGCGACCAACACGGCGGCGGCGGCGCTTGGAACCTGCTTGGGGTTGTGCGTCATTGATTCTCATGGCTGGGAAAATAAAAACAGCGATACGGAAAGAAACTAAACGTACAGTTGCTCGACTGGAATGTCTCGCTCGTCGGCTACATCAGCAAAGGTGCGGAGAGATGATAAAGCATCAGCCGCAGCACGGGCATTGTTAAGGGGGTTGTTAGAGCCCAACTGCTTTGCCAGCACATTACGAACCCCAGCTAGCTCTAACACGGTGCGCACGGCGCCACCAGCAATTACACCGGTACCTGGAGCTGCCGGGCGCATAAATACTTTAGCGCCACCCCCAATCCCACTGGAGGGATGAGGAATAGAGTAAGAACGAGTTAGCGGCACATCAACTAAATGTTTTTTACCATCGGCCACGCCCTTTTTAACGGCACCGATTACATCTCCTGCCTTGCCGACACCCACACCGACCTGGCCCTTCTCGTTACCAACCACCACGATGGCGCGAAAGCTTAGCTTTTTGCCCCCTTTCACCACCTTGGTGACGCGACGAATCTGGACAACGCGTTCTTGCCAGTCAGTCTTTTTCTCTTTAGTACGCGCTTCTTTGCGACGGTTTGCCATACCTTTCCCCAGCCTTGTTTACATCAAGCAAAATTAGGTGATCTCTTGCAGCCAATTACAGGCTCAAACCAGCTTCACGAGCTGCATCAGCGAGAGCTGCTACCCGCCCGTGATAAAGCTTCCCACCCCGATCAAAAACGACTTGGGTAATGCCAGCTTTCAGTGCCCGTTCGGCCAATAGCTTGCCGATGACTACAGCAGCCTCTTGAGTTGAACTTGACTCATCCTTAAGGGCTTCAGACTCAACCGTCGATGCCGCAACTAGGGTATGGTGAGCCGTATCGTCAATAATCTGGGCATAAATGTGCTGATTCGAGCGAAAAACGGCCAGGCGAGGCCGATCAGGGGTGCCAAACACGCGACGGCGAATACGGGCGTGACGACGACGGGTTAATTCTTTACGACTTGCTTTCATGGCTTACTTCTTCCCTGACTTACCGGCTTTACGTCTAACTTGCTCTCCGGCGTAGCGCACACCTTTTCCTTTGTAGGGCTCAGGAGGACGACTTGCCCGAATGCTGGCCGCAACATTACCGACTAGCTCCTTGTCAATACCGCTGATAATAACGTTGGTGTTGTTTTCAACAGCAAACTCAATTCCTGAAGGAGGTTCAAAGACAACGGGGTGACTATATCCAAGGCTAAGATTCAGATTGCGGCCTTGCACCTGGGCCCGGTAGCCAATGCCTTGAATTTCTAGACGCTTTTGGTAGCCGTTAGAAACACCTTCGACCATATTGGCCACTAGGGTGCGGCAAAGTCCATGACGCTCGCGGGCTAACCGAGACTCATCTTTGCGGTTGATCAATACGGTGTCGCCGTCCTGAACGATGACGACTCCACTGGGCAGAGTTCGAGACAACTCTCCCTTGGGTCCTTTGACCTGAACGTCCTGACCGTCAATCGTAATTGACACCTTAGCCGGGACTGGGATTGGCCGCTTGCCAATACGTGACATGATGCAAAACTCCTAAATCCTTAGCATTCGATAATTAGCCCTGGGTTAACGCCCTGCAATGCTGCTGTGTTACCAGACATAACAAAGCACTTCGCCACCAATGCCCTGACGACGAGCATCTCGATCGGTCATAATACCGCTCGATGTCGAAACGATGGCGATGCCGATACCACCCAAAACTCGTGGCAGCTCTTTGCGGTTTGAGTACACGCGTAGGCCTGGCTTACTAACGCGAGTGAGGTTGCGAATAATAGGCTGGCGGGTTTTGCCTTTATATTTGAGGGCGACCACGATCTGAGGACGTTCTTCCACGGTGGTCTCAGAATAGTCGGTGATAAAGCCTTCTTCTTTGAGCACCTTAGCAATACTCCGAGTCATCCGGGTAGAAGGAATGCCCACGGTTTGGTGCCGCGCCAGGTTCGCATTTCTGATGCGAGTCAACATATCCGCAATTGTGTCGTTAGCAGCCATAGTTCTAGTACGCGTATAAACCTGTGTTAGTTGTCACGGAACGGCATACCCAATTCCTTGAGTAGCGCTCGGCCTTCTTCATCGGTACTGGAGGAGGTCACAATAGTGATATCCATACCGCGAATTTGATCGATACTGTCGTAGTCAATTTCGGGGAATATCAATTGCTCTCGCAACCCCAAAGTATAGTTGCCACGCCCGTCAAAACTTTTTGGGCTAATGCCACGAAAGTCACGAATACGAGGCAGTGTCAGGTTGATAAGACGATTGAGAAAGGCATACATGCGATCGGAGCGCAGGGTTACCATGACTCCTACAGGCATACCCTCACGGATTTTGAAACCCGCGATCGCTTTCTTGGCACGAGTGACCACGGGACGCTGTCCTGTAATTAGAGCGAGCTCACTGAGGGATGATTCGAGTGCTTTAGCATTTTGAGACGCTTCGCCAAGACCTCGGTTGATAGTAACTTTAACAACCTTGGGCACCTGGTGAATGTTGGTGTACTTAAACTGATCCATCAATTTAGGTACTACCGTGTCTTTATATAAAGTCTTGAGCTGATCGGTCATGGGTTATTTCTACCGCTTTCCTGGGCTTGGTCAGGACTAGATGTTCAAAGTCAATGGATGGCCTAGTCGATAATCTCCCCGGTCTTTTTCAGCATCCGTACCTTCTGGCCATCTTCGGTGAAGGTGTAGGCAACACGGCTAGCCACTTTTTCTTTCTCGGAATACAGCATGACGTTAGAGCTATGAATAGGCGCCTCTTGGGTGATAATTTGGCCCGATTCACCCTCTTGTTGAGGCTTGACATGCTTGGTACGAATGTTCACGCCTTCAACAACGACCTGACTAGTTTTAGGAATGACGGTAATCACTTCGCCTACTTTGCCGCGATCGCGTCCGGCAATAACTTGAACCGTATCTCCTTTGCGGACATGAACCTTGTAACGAACGGGGTTTTTGGATGTTGTAGCCATTAGAGAACCTCCGGTGCCAGCGATACAATCTTAGTAAAGCTCTTGTCGCGCAGTTCCCGAGCCACAGGGCCAAACACGCGGGTGCCACGGGGGTTACCGTCTTGGTTAATAATCACCGCAGCATTATCATCAAAACGAATGCTCATGCCGCTGCTGCGACGCAATCCCTTCTTTGTCCGAACAACTACTGCGCGCACTACGTCTGACTTTTTTACAGCCATATTCGGTAACGCATCTTTAACAACGGCAATAATCACATCACCGACGCCGGCATAGCGACGATTACCGCCCAGTACCCGAATACACATCAGCTTCCGAGCACCGCTATTATCTGCAACGTTCAAATACGATTCTTGTTGAATCACAGTTTCCCCCTATGCATCTGCTGCGCGATTAACAATATCAGCCACCACCCAGCGCTTAGTACGACTCAGAGGACGAGTTTCCAAAATCCTTACCTGGTCTCCTTCTTCGCATGAATTCTCCTCGTCATGCACCTTGTAGCGCTTTGTCCTAACCACAATTTTTCCGTACTTAGGATGAGAAGTGCGACTTTCCACAGCAACAACAACGGTTTTATCCATCTTGTTACTAACCACCATTCCCACTCGTTCTTTAACCGCCATCTGGTTCACCTATTTCCTATGCTGATACCGATTCTGCTGTGGCCGCAATCTCTTCTTCTAAGGCAGCTAGCTGACGCTCTCGCTGAACTGTCATGAGTTGAGAAAGGCGATGACGGACATGCTTAAACTGATGCACTTGCTTATCCAGTTGACGCGTTGCCTTCTGAAAACGGAGTTGAAACAACTCTTTTTTAGCCTCAGCAATAGCCTTCGGTAGTTCTTCATCGCTCAAGCTACGAGCGTCTTCAATCTTGGAAAGTGCCATGATCTATCCCTCCTTGCTATCGCGGGCGATGAATTTAGTCTTAAACGGTAGCTTAAAGGCTGCTAACCGCATTGCTTCACGAGCAGTTGCCTCAGGTACCCCGGCAATCTCAAAAACAATTCGGCCAGGCTTTACAACGGCCACCCAATATTCTGGGTTACCTTTACCAGAGCCCATCCGAGTCTCTGCCGGACGCATAGTGACAGGTTTATCCGGGAAAACGCGAATCCAAATTTTGCCCCCTCGCCGTACGTAGCGAGTCATGGCTCGACGGGCAGCCTCAATTTGACGAGACGTTAACCAACAGGGCTCAATAGCCTGAAGGGCAAAATCACCGAAATTGATATCGCTACCTCGCTGAGCCATACCGCGCATACGCCCGCGGTGCTGCTTGCGAAATTTAGTTCGTTTTGGACTAAGCATGAATCGGCACTCGTGATGTCAGAGGTCAAAATCAATCAAAAAATGCGAGGCAAACGCTAATCTTCGTTAGAACGATCTTCAAACTGCTGTCGTCGTCGAGGCTGTCGCCGTTTTGGTTGAGCGTTAGGAGCAGCAGCTTGGACATCCTCTTGGCCTGGAATTATTTCACCCTTGAAAATCCATACTTTTACACCCAAAATGCCATAGGTAGTTTGGGCTGTGGTGTAGGCGTAATCCACATCGGCCCGCAACGTATGCAAGGGCACTCTACCTTCGCGAACCCACTCAGTACGAGCAATTTCAGCGCCATTTAGGCGGCCACTGACCTGAATTTTAATGCCTTCGACCCCAGCCCGCTGAGCTCGCTGGAGCGCCTGCCGTACCACCCGGCGAAAGGATACCCGGCGCTCCAGTTGCTGAATGATGTACTCTGCAACTAGAGCCGCATCAGCATCGACTCGATTTACCTCGACCACATTGACGCGGATTTGGCGATTGGGATCTTTAAGCAGTTTTTGCACGCCTGCCCGTAACGCTTCAATGCCAGCGCCACCACGGCCTACAACCACCCCAGGTCGAGCTGTACGCAACTCAAGATCAATCTGATCGGCTTTCCGCTCGATGCGAATATCGGCGATACCAGCGTTGTTCAAGGTTTTCTGAACGTACTCGCGTATGCGATGATCTTCTTGCAGTAGCTCAGGGTAGCGAGTACCCTCTGCAAACCAGCGAGAGCGATGCTCTTGAACTACACCAAGGCGAAACCCGGTTGGATGAATCTTATGTCCCACGAACTAGTCCTCTGGAAATTGGTGACGTAACAATTGGTGTTTGAACCAGGCAATCAATAGGTGAGCTACTCGGCAGCAGGCGCTACGGCAATAGTGATGTGGCAAGTAGGCTTGCGGATCTGATAAGCTCGGCCTTGGGCGCGAGGCCTAAATCGTTTAAGGGTAGGACCAGCGTCAGCAAAAGCTTCACTCACCACTAGACCTACCGGGTCAAGACCGTTATTATGCTCGGCATTGGCGACAGCTGAACGGAGCACCTTAGTAATGGGTTCACAAGCCTTATAGGGCATAAACTCCAGAATAATTAGGGCATCTCGATAGCTCTTGCCCCGAATTTGGTCAAGCACTCGACGTACTTTACGAGGTGACATACGCACATAGCGAGCCACCGCTTTAACCTGCTCTGAGGTATCTACAGCCATTTCTCCAATTTCCTCTACCTAATACCTAACGACGAGCTTTTTTATCGGTCTTAGCATGGCCTCGAAAAGTTCGCGTAGGCGCAAATTCTCCTAGCTTGTGGCCAACCATCTGCTCAGTGACATAAACCGGCACATGTTGACGACCGTTGTGAACCGCAATGGTATGCCCGATCATCTGGGGCAAAATTGTCGATGCCCGTGACCAAGTTTTGATCACTTGCTTATCACCCTTGATGTTGAGGGCTTCGATTTTAGAGAGAAGATGATCGGCCACAAAGGGCCCTTTTTTTAATGAGCGAGACATGATGCTTCAGCCCTAACAACAATCAAGAAACAGTCAACTGAGACAAAAATTGGGTGTAGCTTTAGGCATTACGACCGCCACGACCCCGCTTAGACACACGTCGCCGCCGCCGAACGACGTACTTGTCGCTATCTTTATTTTTCTTACGGGTTTTGTAGCCAAGGGCTGGTTTGCCCCATGGTGTAACAGGCCCAGAACGACCGATAGGAGCACGACCTTCACCACCACCATGGGGGTGATCAACTGGGTTCATTACGCTACCCCTAACTTCAGGCCGACGCCCCATCCAGCGCTTGCGACCAGCTTTGCCTAAGCTGACGTTGCGAATATCGGCATTGCCCACCTGTCCGATGGTGGCATAACACTCTCGACGCACCATACGCACCTCGGTGGAAGGGAGCTTCAGCGTAACGTAGTCACCTTCCTTAGCAACGACCTGAGCGCCAGTACCAGCAGAACGAACCATTTGCCCGCCCTTGCCCACCTGCATTTCCACGTTGTGAACTGTAGTACCTAAAGGAATTTTGTAGAGGGGTAAGGCATTCCCTACTTCTAGAGGTGAATCGGGGCCAGAGACAATGGTGGCACCAATGGCCAGCCCAGCCGGACAGAGGATATAGCGCTTCTCGCCATCTTCGTAATGAAGTAGGGAAATCCTAGCATTACGATTAGGGTCGTATTCAATAGAAGCAACCTTAGCCAGCACTCCAATCTTATTGCGGTGGAAATCGATGATGCGATATAGCCGCTTGTGCCCACCGCCCCGATGACGACAGGTGATGACCCCCCGATTGTTACGCCCTTTGGGACGATGGGTGGAACGAGTGAGCGACTTTTCAGGCTCACTACGGGTGATCTCGGCAAACTCGGAAACAGTTCGCTCGCGAGTACCAGGAGTATAAGGTCGGTAAGAACGGATGCCCATTGGAGTAATGTCTGGCTACACGGCAGAATAACGAAAATCTAGATCCAGTAATTCTAGAGATCAGGAAATAATGGAATGGAGTCCCCGGCGGCCAGCGTGACCACAGAGCGTTTGTAATGGGGGCGATGGCCCACGAATCGTCCCATACGGCGTTTTTTCTTGGGGGGGTTATAGGTGTTAACTGAGACCACCTTGACATCAAAAAGTTCTTCGATTGCCGCCTTAATTTGCAGCTTATTAGCGCGAGGATCAACCTCAAAGACATACTGGTTATTTTCCAGCAGCAGAGTTGCTTTCTCAGTAACTAAAGGCCGACGAATGAGATCAGCCAAAGATGGTGTATTTGCGGCATTAATCACTGTAAACCTCCTGGATGGCCACCAGAGCGGGGGACGTAATTACGAGATGATCGGCGTTGAGTAAGTCGTAAATATTGAGATTAGCGGCGGTTACCAGCTTTACGTTCTCGAGATTTCGAGCCGAGAGGTAAACTAACTCCTGGCGCTCTGCAATCACTAGAAGGATTTTGGCGTTGGGATCGATGCCCCAGCGGGCAATAGCGTCGAGCAGCTCACGAGTTTTGGGTCGAGAAAACTTATCTTCAAAACCTTCGACTACAACCAGATCGTCAATTCGTCCCTGCAAAGCGGTGCGTAGAGCCAAACGCCGCTCCTTGCGATTCATTTTGACGCTATAGTCGCGAGGCTTGGGGCCAAAAATAACACCGCCACCGCGCCATAGAGGAGAGCGATTGGAACCAGCACGGGCCCGACCGGTACCTTTCTGACGCCAAGGCTTGCGTCCACCACCTCGAACCTCAGCGCGGGTTTTAGTGGAAACTGTCCCCTGGCGGGAATTGTTCATCTGCCGCATAAGGGCGCGGTGAACAATGTGAGAAGCAGATTCTTCTTTAGCGACCTCAAGATCTAAGGCTGCCTTACCCGCTTCTTTACCCTCCCAGTCTTTTACAACGCACTCAACCATTGTCTAAACCTATCTCTTAGAAAGCTCCGAATGCCCGAAATCTAAAGGCTAAAACCACTCGCTGCCAAGTGGGTTAAGCCTTAACCCACTTGGCGGGGGCAATACTGAGTAGTCCGCCGGGTTTGCCTGGAACAGCGCCTTTGATCAGCAAAAGATTGCGATCGCCATCTACCCGCACAACTTGCAACTTACAGGTAGTCACTTTTGCGTTGCCCATTTGACCAGCCATGCGCTTGCCAGGATAGACTCTACCTGGAGTTGTGCCTGCACCGGTAGAGCCAGGCGCTCGGTGGTTTTTAGAACCGTGACCCATGGGGCCGCGACGAAAGTTATGACGCTTCTGGTAGCCAGCAAAACCACGACCGATACTTTTACCGGTAACGTCTACCAGTTGCCCTTCGACAAAGGTTTCGGCAGTTACTGTTTGGCCCAGCTCAAACCCATCGGTAGAATCGATGCGGTATTCCTTCAGGTGCCGCAGGGGTGCGCTGCTGGAACGAGCTAAGTGACCTAATTCGGGTTTATTCAGTTTTTTCTCGGTGACCTCATCAAACCCCAGCTGAATGGCGGCGTAACCGTCAGTATCGGAGGTTTTGATCTGAGTGACAACGCAGGGGCCAGCCTGCACCACCGTGACCGGGATAGCATTACCTGCCTCATCGAATACCTGGGTCATGCCCAGTTTTTTGCCGAGAATACCGACTGCCACAGCCCTGTCTCCCTATTAACACATCACGAAATGCGCTTAGCTCCCAAACGAGGTCAAGAGCACTGCGCACTTACAACAACATCGACTTTTGAACACCCCAGATGGAGAAACTCACCGGGGTGAGAGCGCCGACACTCAGTCGGCAATCATTCAAAAGAAAAACGACTCACTCTGCACCAAAGTATGCCTTTGATATAGCCACGAAACGTCTAGCGGCGTCAGAGGAACATCGAATGCCAGGACTTGGGCAACTCCTTTAAGTCACTCAGTATCCTTTTTCATCGGCGACTTACTATGGTACATCCCTAATCCGTGTATGTCTATACTTTTTGAGGAAAAGTTTCGCTGTCCGCAGGATGTCTCTCGCTTTAGAGGAGAAATACGTTGGTGTTAGGGGCTGCCTCTGGCTTGATACAGAGTACAATATCGACTGTATTGCTATGGACTGACAGAGGGCAACTATGGCGCTGTTGACAACGGGTAAACCCTTTATCAAAGCCCTGGAGGGCAGTGGTGCGATCGCTGTACGCATGCCCTTGGAAGGAGGGTTTGAAGGGCGTTACGAGCGTCGTCTAAAAGCGGTAGGTTACGAAACGATGAACCTCACGGCCCGGGGGCTGGGCGATCTGTCGTCTTATCTCATGGCCATCCACGGGGTGCGTCCGGCTCATTTGGGCAAAAAGACTCTAGGTAATGGTGCAGCCGTAGGCTATACCTATTTTATTCCTCCGATGCTGACCTATCGTCTGGAGACGATGTCGCCCCAGGCTAAAGGTATGGTGTTGTGGCTGATTGAGGGCCACATTCTGTCGCGTCAGGAGCTGGCTTATTTGGTTAGTTTGCCTACCCTTGAGCCTCGAGTAAAGGTGGTCGTGGAAGTTGGTGGCAGTCGTTACTTCGACTGGGAGCCTCTAGCTAATTTTGTCTAAGGGTCGAGAATGATCTACTTGAACAGGCTGCCCTTGAATCCGTTAGGTATGCCCTGCCAAAATTGACGGTCTGCATGAATATTGACCTTGCCTTTGGGGCTGGCTGCGAAGATAAACCTGAAAGTGGTTTAGCTATTCAACCTGGTGCTACGCCCCATCTTGCGCTACAGCAGGGACATTGGGTAAAGCTGATCTGCGGCGCCAGCTATCAGGATATGCCTGCGGTGCGGCTGTTGGTCATGCTCTATGCTCTGGCCGGAGTTGATTGCGTTGACGTGGCTGCTGATAGCGCTGTGATTGCAGCGGCTCGTCGGGGTTTAACAGATGCTGTACAACTGGCGGCGATGCTGGGCGATCAGCTCTGGGGTAAAGTATTGCCATTCCCGCAAGGATTGCCCTGGTTAATGGTTAGCCTGAACGACAGCGAAGATCCCCATTTTCGCAAGGCTCACTTTGAATCAGCCCACTGTCCCTCAGATTGCGATCGCCCTTGTGTCTCAGTCTGTCCTACTGCTGCTATTCAGTTTCAAGGGCCAAGTCTTGGTGGCGTTGCTACCGATCTATGCTACGGCTGCGGGCGCTGTATAGCTGTCTGTCCGGTCGGGCAGATTGAGGCTCAGTCTTACCTGGCCAGTCCTGAGGCCTTTTCAGCCCAGCAGCTGGCTCAAATTGACGCAATCGAGATTCATACCCAAACTGGGCACCGGGAAGAGTTTGCTCAGCTTTGGCAGCGTCTAAGGCCCTGGCGATCCCACCTAAAGCTAGTTTCTATTAGCTGTCCTGATCATGACCAGGTAGTGCCCTATCTGAGAGAATTGTACGAGTTGATGGCACCGCTATCGGTACCGCTAATTTGGCAAACTGACGGTCGCCCGATGAGTGGTGATCTGGGCAAAGGGACGACCCATGCCGCAATTCGTTTGGCCCGAAAGGTTCTAGGGGCTGGTCTACCCGGCTATGTCCAACTGGCAGGGGGCACCAATGCCTACACTGTGGACAAACTATTGGAACTGGGTTTAATCAATCACAGGTCTTTTGCGTCCCCATCCGACGGCTATGGGCAAATCGGCGAGATCTCTAGATTCCAAACGGCTAGGATGGATGCTGCGTCAGCCGCTGCAACTATTGCGGGTATTGCCTATGGCAGCTATGCGCGATCGCAGGTGCTACCCCTAATAGAAGACCTTGAGAAAGAACTAGAGCTGTGGCTAGACGATGGTTCCTATGAACAATCTGATGGCAGACAGGTTGCTTCTCTAGCCCCCAGTACCTCAGAGTTTCCCTGGCCAGCATTAGATCACAGTGCTTTTAGGCATAGTCTAACTCGAGCTCAAAAACTGGTCGGGCAGCTCAAATTTCATCAACATTTTTTGCCAACACGTTATGGTTAGCTATAGCGATGACAGCTTGATGAATGATTAACCAAGCCGTAACGCCCTTGCCAACGACATTTCTGCCCTAATAACTGCGCCGTGGACTTTTTACCCACTGAATCCGCAGGGACAGACCACAACCACTCTGCCCCTGCCCAAGACCTACCTATTGACGATTTAGATCAGCTGCTGAGCATTTTGCCGCCCTCAATCCGGGCCCAACTGGCTCACCACAGTCAGCGCCAGAGTTTAATCGAAGTCGTTCTGGATCTGGGACGTCTGCCCGAAGCGCGTTTCTTCAGCAGCGTAGAGTATTTGTCCGAAGCCCCTGTCACCCACGCTGATCTCGACCACTGCATCAAGCGAGTCGGTGCTTTTGGCGGCGATAACCGGGCTGGCATTGAGAAAACGCTGCACCGCATTAGCGCTATTCGCAACCGCTCCGGGGAAGTGATTGGCTTGACCTGCCGGGTGGGCCGAGCGGTATTTGGTACGATCGGCATGATCCGCGATTTGGTAGAAACAGGCCGATCGATTCTGATGCTGGGTCGCCCTGGCGTAGGTAAGACCACAGCCCTGCGCGAAATCGCCCGAGTGCTGGCCGACGACCTGCAAAAGCGGGTGGTCATTATTGACACCTCTAACGAGATTGCCGGCGATGGTGATATTCCCCACCCTGCTATTGGCCGGGCCCGACGCATGCAGGTAGCCCATCCTGAGGAGCAGCATCGGGTCATGATTGAAGCGGTGGAGAACCACATGCCCGAGGTTATTGTCATTGACGAGATTGGCACTGAGTTGGAGGCCCTAGCCGCACGCACCATTGCTGAACGCGGGGTGCAGCTGGTGGGTACTGCTCACGGTAACCGGCTGGAAAATCTGATCAAAAATCCTACCCTCTCAGATCTGATTGGAGGCATTCAGTCGGTCACGCTTGGGGATGAGGAAGCCCGCCGCCGGGGTAGCCAAAAGAGTGTACTAGAGCGCAAGGCACCGCCTACCTTTGACATTGCGGTAGAGATGTTAGAACGTCAGCGGTGGGCCGTCCACGACGACGTTACTATCACCATCGATAATCTGCTGCGGGGGCGGCAGCCGGGGCTGCAAATTCGGACTGTCGATGAGCATCAAAAGGTGATCATCACCCATGAGCTATCTGGCTCTGGGCGAGAAGTGACGAAGCCGTCACGGGGCTGGCGCGCCGCTGGGCAGATGGCACCGCCTACGCCTAGCGCCACCATCTCCCAGCGCACCCGTAGCAATGGCAATAGTATTCGGCCCCTAGGGGAGGTCTACAGTGCCCAACCCGCCACTGATCCTATGTTCGCTCACCTGCTAGAAATGACTGGCGATGACGACATGGTCGGGCCTAACGGGGAAGATGCTATGCGCCTGTACCCCTATGGCCTCAGTCGTCATCAAATTGAGCGGGTGATTCAAACGCTACATATGCCCGTGGTCATCACCAAAGATCTAGATCATGCCGATGCGGTGCTGGCGCTGCGATCGCACGCTAAGGCCCAGGCCAAGCTTAAGCATATAGCCCAAGGGCGACAGATCCCCGTTCATTTAGTTAAGTCCAACAGCATTCCACAGATTACCCGCGCTCTACAGCGATTGTTGGACATCGACGATAATCCTGCTGCCGTTGACCTGGAGTTGTTTAGCCACAGCGGTGGCGATGACGAGTTAGAAGCCCTTGAAGAAGCTCGTCTGGCGGTGGAGCAAATCGTCATTCCCAAAAGCCAACCGGTAGAACTACTGCCCCGCTCAGCCCGCATTCGCAAAATGCAGCACGAGCTGGCTGAGCACTATCGACTCAAATCCCTCAGTTGTGGCGAAGAACCCAACCGCCGACTGCGCATTTATCCCGCCTGAGTTGCCATCATTAATCCCTATGACTGCAAATACGATGGGCGCAGAGCGCTATAGAATAAGAGCACCGAAATGACCCCAGCGCGGGAATCAGTGCCTGTTTTCTGGGCCTGTCATTCGGCCTGAAATCTTTCAGAGAAGCCTATGAAATCATTAATTGCTCGTTTTGTTGCCCTGGTCCTGGTTGCTGTCATTGGCCTGACAGGATGTAGTGCCGGTACTAGTGGCATGCTCACCGGCGACTACCGCCAGGATACGCTGATGTTGGTAGATAGCCTGAGAACTTCCATTGAACTACCTGATGATGACCCAGCTAAGATTGAGGCTCAGGCGGCAGCTAAAGCTGTGATTAGTGATTTTGCATCGCGCTATCGCCGCGATGCATCGGTGGCAAACCTGAGTTCTTTTACCACCATGCGAACCGCTTTAAACGCGATCGCTGGACACTACAGTAGCTATCCTAATCGGCCTCTGCCTGAGAAGCTCAAAACTCGAGTTGCCCAAGAGCTTAAACAGGTCGAAGCCGCTCTCAACCGTGGAGCATAGGTTTAAGAAACCCTTCACCTACGTGACTGTTCAAGCGCGGGCGCTTGAACAGTCACGTATTGAGTTCAAAAGATATAGTTGACGGTTTGCGTGAGACTTGGTAGCATAGCAATTCTGTAGTGAAGTGCGAGTTGGACATGAAAGTCCGTGCGTCTGTGCGCAAAATGTGCGACAAGTGTCGAGTGATTCGCCGCCGTGGTCGAGTCATGGTAATTTGTTCGAACCCCAAGCATAAGCAGCGACAGGGTTAGGGGTAGTCTGACAAGTTATTCATACATCTGCAGATGTTAGTTTAACCGTCGGAGACTTTCGGGTTTATTGACTGAGAATAGCTTACTTAAACCTTTTCTTCTGGTTTTTGTGCAGAGCTTTTGGTGGTCTGGGCATCGGCCCAATTTCAAGAATAGGCATAACTAGGTGGCTGTCATTGGGCTGCATGGTTAGAACCAATTACGGGGGAGATAGTTAAGGTGGCACGGATAGCAGGCGTGGATTTGCCACGTGATAAACGAGTCGAGATTGGTTTGACCTACATTTATGGTATCGGTCCTACCCGCTCTAAGGAAATCCTAGAGAAAACCGGGGTCAATCCTGACATTCGAGTTAAGGATTTGACCGATGCTGATGTTGCTAAGCTGCGGGATTCTGTAGAAAGTGACTATCAGGTTGAAGGAGACCTGAGGCGGCTTGAGAGCATGAACATCAAGCGTCTGATGGATATCGGCTCCTATCGGGGGCGTCGGCATCGGGCCGGGTTGCCAGTGCGTGGGCAGCGTACCCGCACTAACTCGCGTACTCGCCGTGGTGGCACCCGTCGCACCGTCGCAGGTAAGAAGAAGGCTCCTCGTAAATAGTTCTGTTTTGGGGCTTTGAAATCCTCAGGGACTTTAGAGGCTTGAAATGAACAAAACTCGCTGACCTGGGTGGCGAGTTTTTCGGACTGTTTGCTGGCGTTTTTAATCAACGTCGTTCGATATCCTCCCCTCGCTTTACTGACTACCGCTCAGGCTGAACGATAAATTTTGTTGAACTGGATTTAGTGACAACCCCATGCCCAAACCAACCCGCAAGACTGGACCTCGTAAGAGTAAAAAAAATATTCCTAGCGGTGTAGCCCATATTCGCTCCACCTTCAATAACACTATTGTGACGATTACCGATCAGTCTGGGGAAGCCATTTCCTGGGCTTCGGCTGGTTCCAGCGGATTCAAGGGGGCTAAGAAGGGAACTCCTTTTGCGGCTCAAACCGCTGCGGATAGTGCAGCCCGTCGAGCGATGGATCAGGGAATGCGCCAGATTGAGGTAATGGTCAGTGGCCCTGGGGCTGGTCGAGAGACGGCTATTCGTGCTCTCCAAGGTGCTGGATTAGAGATAACGCTCATTCGAGACGTTACTCCTATTCCTCACAATGGCTGTCGTCCGCCAAAGCGGCGCCGAGTTTAGAGGTTAGAGGTTAGAGGTATCATTGGCCAGGTTAATTGCGCATTGGGTCTTGTTCGATCCGAGCAGTCGCAGGGTTTAAGGGAGGCAGGATTTTGGCACAGTTTCATGTTGATTGCGTAGAGTCTGTGGTCGAAGACGACCAGAGTCAGTATGGCCGCTTCGTAATCGAGCCTTTAGAGCGGAGTCAGGGGACAACCGTGGGCAATGCCCTACGGCGGGTGTTGCTCTCGAACTTAGAGGGAGTGGCCATTACGGCAGTGAGAATTGCCGGTGCTACCCATGAGTTCTCAACGATTACAGGCGTTCGAGAAGATGTGTTGGATATTCTCCTAAACATGAAGGAGATTACTTTGCGCAGCTACTCGAGCCAACCACAAATTGGTCGTTTGCTAGTTCAGGGGCCAGCTCGCGTTACGGCTGGGCATTTTGAGCTACCTTCAGAAGTGGAGGTGGTTAACCCGGAACAGTATGTGGCCACCGTGGCTGATGGCTACACTCTAGAAATGGAATTCAGAATTGAGCGTGGCCAAGGTTACCGCGCTGTGCAGCGTAGTAAAGACGATGCTACAGCTCTGGATTTCATTCAGATTGATTCCATCTTTATGCCGGTCAAAAAGGTCAACTATTCTGTAGATGAAGTGGTCATGTCGGGCTCAATGCAGCGCGATCAACTCACTATGGATATTTGGACCAATGGCAGCATTACCCCTCAACAAGCTATGAGTCAGGCTGCTGATATTTTGGTGGCTCTATTTATGCCGCTTAAAGATGTCACGCTTGAGCCCAAATTTGACGAAGAGGTTAAGGAAGAGGATCCTAACAATCAGATTCCGATTGAGGAGTTGCGGCTGTCGGTGCGGGCCTACAACTGTCTAAAACGGGCTCAAATCAACTCAGTGGCAGATTTGCTTGACTTTAGTCAAGAAGACCTCTTAGAGATCAAGAACTTTGGTCAGAAGTCTGCTGAAGAAGTGATTGAAGCTCTTCAGGAGCGGTTGGGTATTACTTTACCTTTGGAAAAAGCTTCCAAAACCTCTTAAATCGTGGCTTGCGACTAAGGCGGGTTTTGTGTCCTCTGGCTTGCTGATCTGTTAACTGTCTCTTGTTGCTGTTATTTTTGTCGTTCATCTGAGTCCTGTGCCATGCGTCACCGTTGTCGCGTTCATCAACTTGGGAAGCCAGCGGATCAGCGTAAAGCTCTGCTGCGCTCTCTGACCACGGAGTTAATCCGTCATGGTCGTATCACCACGACCAAAGCTCGAGCTAAGGCCGTCCGAGAAGAGGCCGATCGCATGATCACATTGGCTAAGGATGGGTCTTTGTCGGCTCGTCGACAGGCCATGGGATATATTTACGATAAGCAGTTAGTTCACGCTCTGTTCAGCCAGGCTGGTGAGCGTTACGGCGATCGCAAGGGTGGCTATACTCGCGTCGTCAGAACTGTTCGTCGTCGTGGCGACAATTCTGAAATGGCTATTATTGAGTTGACTTAAGTAATTCGTTTCTGCCTGTTCTTGTATTCTGCATTTGATCGTCCTTTGCTTATTTATGGAGAAGCTCTCACCTATACAGCGCGGCTTAGCGGATCAGCCTGCTGAGTTTGCCCAAGCAACTCAGCGAGTTGCATTGGTTGTGCAATATGTGGGCACCCACTTTCATGGTTGGCAATGGCAGCCCAATGCCCGCACAGTGCAGGGAGAGATTGAATCAGCAATTTGTTCGGTCTTGGGCTATGGCGTACGCCTTAGTGGCGCTGGGCGAACTGATACCGGAGTTCATGCGGCGGCCCAGATCGCTCACTTTGATGCACCTAACTTTATCCCGGCGCATCGTTGGTCAAATGTTCTCAACGCTCGCTTGCCTGCGGATGTTTTGATTCGGGCAGCAGCGGTGGTGCCCGATACCTGGCATGCTCAGTTTTCGGCCTGCTGGCGTCGCTACCGCTACACTGTATATACAGAGCAGCAGCCTAACCTGTTTGTGCATCCTTTTGTGTGGCACTACTATCGCCAGCATCTAGATCAGAGCAAAATTCAGTCTGCTCTAGAGGCTATGGTGGGTCACCACGACATGGCCGCCTTTCACCGAGCCAGGTCAGGCAAGAGTCATTCTTGGGTAGACTTACAGTCTGCTGAGTGTCGCCGTCAAGATACATTTCTTACGGTCGAACTTCAAGCTAAGGGCTTTTTATATGGCATGGTACGCCTGATCATGGGGCTGGTTATTAAGGTTGGCAGTGGAGAACTCTCTCCAGCAGAGTTTGGTCAACTTTGGCAGCAGCGTCAGCGCCAGCGAGTTAAGTATGCTGCGCCAGCTCAGGGGTTATGTCTTCTCCGAATAGGTTATGATCATAATCCATTTGCTCCAGAGGTGTGGTTTGATACCCAGCCTCACTTCTTTTGGGGCTCGGCGATAGCCTAAAGATTTTTCAATTCCCTCGTTAGTTTAGTTAGTGTGGTTCATCCAAAAAGGCAGCTCAAGCGCTATGAATACTAAGACCTATGTACCTCCCCACGATTCTATACAGAAGCAGTGGCACGTAATCGACGCTGAGGGTCAGCGCCTGGGGCGATTGGCGACAGAAATTGCCACTATTTTACGGGGCAAAAATAAGCCTACATTTACTCCTCACATGGATACTGGCGATTTTGTTATCGTTGTCAATGCCGAAAAAGTTGTGGTCACGGGCCGCAAAGCTAGCACTAAACTTTACCGTCGTCATTCGGGTCGCCCCGGTGGTATGAAGGTTGAGACCTTTGAAAAGCTTCAGGCGCGTATTCCTGAGCGCATTATTGAGCAAGCGGTTAAAGGCATGCTGCCAAAAAACTCTTTGGGTCGCAAGCAGTTTACTAAGCTTAAGGTCTATGCTGGCCCCGAGCATCCTCATCAGGCTCAGAATCCTGAAACTCATGTTGTCAACACCATTTCTTCTGGAGACGCGAAATAATGCAGGCTACCGATCAATCTCAACAAGCTGTGTACTGGGGTACCGGTCGCCGTAAGACATCGATTGCGCGGGTGCGTTTGATACCCGGCAGCGGCCAATTGGTGATCAACAAGCGCCCTGGGGATGATTACTTGCAGTTTAATCCTGCCTACCTCAACGCCACCAAGGCTCCGCTAGAAGTGCTGGGTTTGGAAAGTTCCTACGATATTTTGGTCAATGTTAAAGGCGGTGGCCTTACGGGCCAAGCCGATGCTATTCGCCTGGGTGTTGCCCGGGCTCTGTGTGAATTAGACCCCGAAAACCGCAAGCCTCTGAAAGTAGAGGGTTATTTGACTCGCGACCCCCGTGCTAAGGAACGTCGCAAGTATGGCCTGAAGAAAGCTCGTAAAGCACCTCAATTCTCCAAACGATAATCTGTTCTGGGGTAGGCCTAGGCATCCTTTGTAACAGGTTTGTTGTGGTGTCGTTTGTTGAAAAGCCCAACGTTTGGGCGATATTTCCTTCCCGCTCCTTTTTGATGTCGTTTTAACGTATTGCTATGGCAAAGTCTGACATTCACCCTACCTGGTACCCTGAGGCCAAGGTTTTCTGCGATGGTAAAGAGATTATGACTGTAGGTTCTACTAAGCCTGAATTACATGTCGATGTATGGTCTGGGAATCACCCTTTCTACACCGGTACGCAGAAAATTATTGATACTGAGGGTCGTGTTGAGCGCTTTATGCGTAAGTACGGCATGGCCGATACGTCAGCCGCTACTACCGAAGACAAGACTGCTGACAACGCTTAGCCTGTTTTACGTTAGCGACTCAGGAGACGCGGGCTAGGCGGCAGACATGAGGATACTATGGCCGAGGCTTACTTAATTGAAAAGCTCAACTCCGTGGAACAGACGTTTCAGGAGTTAACGCGGAGATTGGCTGATCCCGACGTCGCAAAGGATCCTGACGAGTTTCAGCGTATTGCTAAGTCTCGGTCTTCCTTGGAAGATACGGTAACGACTTATACTGAATGGCAGTCTACCGGTGAGGAGTTGGCCGGGGCGAGGGAAATCTATAAAGAGGCCGGTAGCGATCCTGAGATGCGTGAAATGGCGGCGTTAGAAGTTGCCGCTCTAGAGGAGAAGCTGGCGGAGCTAGAGGCAAAGCTCAAGGTGTTGTTACTGCCCCGCGATCCTAACGATGACAAGAACATCATGTTGGAGATTCGTGCGGGTACTGGTGGCGATGAGGCCAGTATTTGGGCAGGGGACTTGGTGCGTTTGTACTCTCGCTATGCTGAAACCAAGGGCTGGCGAGTCAAGCTACTCGGTGAGTCGGCCGCTGACATGGGTGGCTTTAAAGAAGCAATTCTCGAAATCGCAGGCGATCGTGTCTACAGCCAGCTCAAGTTTGAGGCCGGGGTACATCGGGTACAGCGAGTTCCCGTGACTGAGGCGGGCGGCCGCGTTCATACTTCTACGGCAACCGTGGCGATTATGCCCGAAGTCGATGATGTAGAAGTGCAGATCGACCCCAAGGATATCGAGCTAACCACGGCGCGTTCGGGGGGAGCCGGTGGACAAAACGTCAACAAGGTAGAGACGGCTGTCGATCTGTTCCACAAGCCGACGGGGATTCGGGTATTTTGTACCGAGGAGCGATCGCAGCTCAAAAACCGCGAGCGGGCCATGCAAATTTTGCGGGCTAAGCTGTTTGACATGAAGATGCGGGAGCAGCAGGAAGCGGTATCTTCGATGCGGAAATCTCAGGTTGGCAGCGGCGCGCGGTCAGAGAAAATTCGCACTTACAACTACAAAGACAATCGCGTTACCGATCATCGCCTGAACCAAAATTTTACCCTCACCCCAGTCTTAGAGGGCAATATCGAGGATTTGATTCAATCCTGTATTAGCCGCGACCAACAGGAGCGTTTAGAAGAATTAGCGGCCGAATCTTCTCCGGTATAAATCTCAGGGGCGTTGCGGTAGCCTTGGGAGCAGTGTTTACCCCTTGTGGGCAGAGCCATGGCTAAATTCCTTCATATTTCAGATATTCACCTAGGCTTTGACCGCTACGATACCCCCGAGCGTACCAAAGACTTCTTTCGTGCGCTGCAGACCGTACTCGAGCGCTATGCCATCGACGAAGGTGTAGACTTTGTAGCGATCGCAGGCGATCTTTTCGAGCACCGCAACATTAAACCCGCCACTCTTAACCAGGCCCAGGTTTGTCTCCAGAGGCTAAAGGATGCCAATATTCCAGTACTGGCCATCGAAGGTAATCATGACAATCGCCCCTACGGCACCCGTACTAGCTGGCTTAAGTACCTCTCAGAGTGGAACCTGCTTAAGCTTCTAGAGCCCAAAGACGGGGCCGAGGCCCAGGATCGTTTGACCCCATGGGACGACAATACCCGGTCTGGTGGTTATATTGATCTGCCCTGTGGAGTAAGAGTGATTGGCTCTAACTGGTACGGGGCGACCGCTCCCCGAGCCATTGAGCTCTTGGCCGATGCTATCAAGGCACTTCCCCCAGCACCAGACCATACGGTTTTGCTGTTTCACCATGGTCTAGAAGGGCAAATATCACGCTACGCCGGAGCGCTGCGCTATACAGAACTGCTCCCCTTAAAAGCAGCCGGGGTCGACTACCTGGCTTTAGGCCATATTCATAAGCAATACACGGCCGAGGGCTGGGTGTTTAACCCTGGCTCCCTAGAAGCTAACAACGTTGACGAAAGTCGTTACCAGCGAGGTGCTTATCTGGTCAACCTGTTACCCCAGGGCATTGACGCGCAGTTGCAAACCGACTATTTTCAGCGTCCGATTGTGCGACTAGAATTGGTAGCCAAGGGCCACGAAAGCCTCGATGAGCTGACCCAACTCGCCATCGATCGTTCGATGGCCGCCGCCACCAGGCAACCCAACGATATTGATCCCATCCTAGAGCTGAAAATTACTGGCCAAGTAGGATTTGATCGCCTCGAACTCGATACTCGCCGCCTTCAAGAAACGATTAAATTGGCTACCAATGCACTCGTTGTATTAGTTAAGTATGACGTTGAAGATGTAGCCTACCAAACGCCCCTGAGTGAAGGCCAAAGTCGGATCGAAATTGAGCAATCAATCTTCGAAGATCTTCTGACTGCTCACCGTGACTATAAAGCCCGAGCCTCAGATCTGGCTCGAGGACTAACTGATATCAAAGATCGCCAGTTAGCTGGAGCCGATGAAGTTACCCTCTATAGCTTGGTAGAAACGCTCTTAGATCTCAACAAACCAGCGGATAAATAGAAAATCTGCCGGCGTTGCTGAATAACGGTATGAATTTGGGTAGGGGCGTAGGCATAGCCAAGCCAGAGGCTTTATGGCCATTTTCCTCTACAGGGGATATCTGATGTTTGATTCATGCCTCCCGAAAATCTGTCTATTGAGGTATCTGAGGCATCTCTGGTTGGCTTAATCTACATCAGCCAGATCGCCAAAAAATGACGCTGTTGCCAGATCATGGCCACGCCGCTGATGGCTACAAAAGCCAAGACAAGCTGGCGAAACTGCTGGGCCGACATTTTTGCTAAGACCTGCTTGCCCAGCCAGTTGGCTGGGATGGCCCCGACGCCAATCACTAATCCGTAGGCTAAATATTCTTGACTTAGGCTACCAAAAGCGGCATAGGCGGTTAGCTTTACCAAATGTAGTATGGCTTTGTTCAAGGCTTTGGTGGCCACCATCGCTTCTTTTTCCAGCCCATAGTTGAGATACATGGGATTCATAACTGGGCCGGTGCTGCCGATGAGCCCAGAGCCAACAGCATTGACTAAAGAAACCGGTAAAAAGTACCAAGCTTTTACGGTCTGCTGGCTTTCTTTTGGCACCCATAGATAGTAGATAACCATAGCCAGTAACCCTAGACCCAGCAAAAGCTGAAACCCTTCTGCATGGATCTGAGTGAGCCCGTAGCAGCCGATGACCGCACCTAAAATTGCCCCGGGCATATACCAAAGCGTGACTTGCCAGTTGATTTTATCCCAAAAAACGAGACCCCGCTGGGCATTACCAATGAGCAGCCCGGTGGTAATAATTGGCGCTACCGCCTGCGCCCCTAGCAGCAGAGAAATCACAGGAATTAAAATAAAGGGGCTGCCGCCGCCTGCCAGCATGCTGAGAAACCAAGCTACAAAGCTAGCGATCAAAAGACTGAGGGTAATCATAGAATAGGAGCGACATGGGCAGTAATCCCTAGTCTAGATGGCTTTAAGGATCCTTTGCTAGAGTAGTTTCTCTCAATTTCTTGGCCACTGAGAGCACACAGGCATAAACAAGATGACAAGAGTTGGTTATGCTTGAATTTTTAGAATCCCGTTTTCCATTTTTTAGCATGACGTATGGCGCAGCCTATAGACCCTAATTCCCCAGTTTCTGCCCCCAATTTTCAGTCTGCTCCATCGGTAGTGGATAGTTATCAACGGGCGGTGGCGGCTTTCAAAGCTAAGAATTATGCTCAGGCTCTAGCTCTGTTTCAAAGCCTGGGTCAGCAGCAGCCTGATTCGCCCTACTCGGTCAAAGCCCTGATGGGGCAGGTGCGCGTATATCAACAGCTTGGACAAGTTGAGCAAGCCAGTCAAATCTGTCAGCAGTTGCAAAAAAGTCCTGCTGCTCAGGTACAACAGTGGGCTGAACAGGTTATGAGTCAGCTGACGGAAAAGCCGACGCGAGCTCAGCCAGGGCCAATGCAGCAGGCGGCGTCGACCTCGACGGATCTAAGTGGATTTGTGCCCCTAGATAGGTCTCTAGTCTCACCCCAGAATCTGACAGCATCAGCACCCCATCCTCAGGCAGTTCCACCCACAACCGATGCTCAGTCGCAACCGGCCTCTGATGGTTTAGCCGAGCAAGGGGCTGAGCAAGCGGGGGCAGCAGCTCATTATCAATCGCTATTCCATTTCCAACAGCTCAACGAACGTCCAGCTGCGAATCCACAGGTTGAAACACCTCCGGCAGCCGTTGACCCCAGGGCTACTGCCCGCCCAGGAACGGCATCCCGTGCTAAATCTCGACCATCGCCGCCGTTGCCCAAGCATGCTTGGGCCCTATGGTTAGGGCAGGGAATAACCGCGATCGCATTACTATGGGGCATCAACTGGCTCTTCCATACGGCTCTGCGTGCCGTGGATGGCTTTTTGCGCTGGCCTAAATGGCCCGTACAGTTAGGGATTCCTTATGCCCCCCAGACATATACCATTGGGGTAGCCATCGGAATAGTGTTGCTTACTCTGGCCAATCCATGGATTCTGGATCGGATTCTGGCTTTGGGATATCGCCAGAAATCGCTATCTACCCGACAACTCCAGGCCCACAGCCCCAGAACCGTACGCCTGCTGCGTCAGGTATGCCGACAGCAGGGATGGCAATTACCTGAATTACGCCTCATCCCTGACACAGCTCCCCTGTGTTTTAGCTATGGATGGTTGCCTCGCAATACCCGCATTGTAGTCAGCCAAGGGCTACTAGACCAACAACCCGACGACGTTTTGACGGCTCTCTACAGCTATGAACTAGCCCGCATGGTTAACCATAGTTTGTCGATACTGTCGGCGGTAGGGCTACCGCTGCTGCTACTGCACAGTGGCTATCGTTGGCTAGCCACTGTGGGGGATGGGTTAACGCAGCCCTTGGCTCGCAAGAGCTTAGGTATTTTTGCGAGTGCCCTATATGGTCTATTTTGGCTGCTGCGACAAATGGTGCTCTGGCTGTCGCGGTTGTGCTGTAGTTGGGGCGATCGCCGCGCGGTAGCGCTGACGCAGCATCCCGATCATTTAGCCGAGGGCCTATTGTCTCTAACGCGAGCGATCGCAACTTACCTGCAACAGCAGAGTGCCCTCCATCCCCTACACACTAGCCTAGAGATATTAATGCCCATTAGCAGTCGCCAGGCCATAACCCCCGGGAGCCTACTGATTGCAGGTCATCCCTTGTCAGCATCTTTGCTGCCGGCAGGGGGGCTCAGTCCCTATCGTCAGTGGCTGCGGGTCAACGCCTCCCATGAACCATTAGCAGAGCGATTACTGTGGCTGAACTCGCAGGCGCTACGGCAGGGGCGACCAGGCCTGACCCTAGACCATCAGATTTTTGCTTCTACAGCTCAAATTTCGCTGCCGCTGTTGTTGTTGCAGAAGGCCCCCCTAGTCGGCCTCAGCCTCGGCGGCAGTCTAGCTATGGGGCTTTGGTTTATCGGTGGCATTGTTAACCGATTTGGCTGGCAACGGTTAAGCTGGCTCTATCAAGATCCCAGCATTCTGCTGGGAGGACTCTGGCTGGGGCTGGGGTTTGGCCTATTGTTGCGCATCAACACGCTATTTCCCGATGACGTCAAATCGCCCCAGGCCCGTCACTCCCTAACCACGTCTCCAGAGACTGTAGCCACCTTGCTGCAAGCAACTGCTCCAGTTCCCATTCAAGGGCGCCCTGTCACTCTCAAGGGTAAGCTGCTTGGCCAAGCCGGAATCCATAACTGGGGTTGCCAAGACCTTTATCTAAATGATGCATCAGGTCTAGTGAAACTTGTTAACCCAGTGCCTCTAGGTAGCCTACAAGGGCTTTTGCAAGCTCGCAGCCATCCACTGCAATGGATAGGGCGGAGCGTCACAGTCATAGGCTGGGGGCGTTACGGAGGCGGCATGCTCTGGGTCGACATCAATAGAATAGACCTTGACCACCGCCATAGCTTTCAAGCCTACGGCCCCATCTGGGCTACGCTACTCAGCTTAGCCGTCAGCCTATTGGGCATTGTAATTATCGTTCGGGGCGGGTAAATTGACGTAACGCTATGTTGCAGAAAACTCTTGAGGCTGTTACAATAGTTTACAGAAGCACGTACCTGGGTTTTCTACCTGATCTTTGTACATCGGTTTGAGAAACATTGGGTACTGGGTTCTCCTACTCTCAACACAGCAAATGAACCAGCCAACTGCGGCTGGTTTTTATTTATGGGGCGGATTTGGTTCAGGGATCGACCGAGTTTTGGGTCAAATACCGTGCTACCTTAATGGATGGAAAGGATAACCTTGCAGAGCTGTCTAGGCTTATGGGTGAATCTTGCTGCGCTATTCTGGAGATATCGGTTCTCGTTCTTGGTGAAGCTAGTGCTGACGTATTTGAGTCATTTGATTCAGCAGCTTATGAATTTTCTTGACTAATTATTTTCTGGTTCGAGTACTGCATATGGGAAATATTGGACGATTTTTTTATGGCGTTTGCAGTAAGCGCAATGACGATTGTGAAAACTTGATTAGACTTATCGTAAGAATTTGTTAGCCTGATATGCAAACACTACATTTCTCTAGGAATGAAGTTCTTCTAGCTTCGACATGTTGCCTGAAGCCCCTAGTGATGACTGAACCTAAAAGTTAGGTTGTCATAATTATCGCTGGCAGACATACAACTTGATTTATCCGGCAAGGTGATCGGTTTCGATTTATTTGCCTTTAGTTTTAGAACACCAGAGGTATCTCAAAATGTCAATTCGTCTTTACGTTGGCAATCTTTCAAGGGAACTAGAGCGTCAGGAGTTTGAAAGCGTCTTTTCTGAATTTTCTGCGGATTTGGTTTCCGTAAAGCTTATTGCCGATAAGAAAACAGGCAAATGTCGGGGCTTTGGGTTCGTCACAGTCAAAACCGACGAAAAGGCTGACGAAATCGTCGAAAAGTTGAATGGTCAAGCCCTAGCCGATATGCCCATCAAGATTGAGAAGGCGTTACCCCGGTCTAAGGGTGAAGGCGAAGGCGATGCTAAACCTAGTGGTGAGGGCAGTGGTAAGCGGCCTGGGAAAACCAATGGTTCACGCAAAGCTACGACGGCGGCCACGACGGCCTCTGTTCAGCCTGATCCTCGCTGGGCCGGTGAGCTTGAAAAGCTAAAGCAGATGCTAGCGGCCCAGACTACATCTAGTTAAATAGGGTTCAAACAGCTTAAAATTTTCTTAAACGGCAAAGATTTAAATCTTTGCCGTTTTTGTGTAGCTCTAGGCTATGTCTATGCTCAAAGGCTAGCGGAGTTTGTCATTATAGCGCTGGCCAGTTGGCTGAGGACAATACTGATAGCCCGTAGCCAAGGCTGAGGCGGCGAACCGCCCGATAGCGATCGCTTGGTAGGCTACTGATGACAACGTCGTCACTTTTGTAGCGACGGCTATCTCAACAGCGATTGATTTCGGTTTCAGCTACTTGCTTCAGACGGTTCAGTTGAGCCGCCATATCTCGCTGGGTCCATTCGGCAGCAAACCAGTTGAATCCAGCCTTGACAATCGGGTTAGGAATCTCAAACTCAAATCGATTTAAGAGCTGTGTACCTTCCAATTCAGGACGACATTCCCATCGATCTTGGCCGTTAAAAAAGCCTTCAAATGCCCAGACGACCAGACCTGGCTCACGCTCTATGACAGTACTAAATAAGACCGGTTGCCATCCGGGTAGCTGGATGATGAACCGACTTCTCGCTCCTAGTGCCGTGCTCCAGTCGCCGATAGGTTCGCAGCGCAGGGCCGGATTGAGCCAACGGTGCATGAGGTCTAGGTCAGTAAGGCAGCGCTCGACATCGGTAGCGCTAGCCCGCACCCAAATACTGTGCGTAAAGGCTTGGTGGGTAGACATCCTGGCGGTCTCCTGAGAGAATCAGCCCTTGTGAGGGTGTGGGAAAGCTTCCCAGCGGTATATCGTACCTAATCTGGGCGGTCTCGTGTCTAGGTCAATACTTTAGTCTTTTGCTTGGATAGTCTGACCTAGATAGCTTGTTGATCTGATAGTTAACGACCCACTGTCGAGATCGCGCAAATTGCCCCTACGCACGGTGCTCTTTAGGTGCTCTTTAAAGGATGCTCTCAACTACCAGGATCATGATTGACTCTATTTGCTTGACGTTGCTCCAGGTGCCCGCCCCTGGAGGCAACTCTCAAAACACCATGCCGATGGATAGCCCGGTGGCTGCTTCTAGTCGCTTTGTTCAGGAGGCATCAGCACAGCTAGGGCAGTTTTTACCTAGTCTGATCTGGGCGATCGTATTGCTGCTACTGGGTTGGATTTTGGCTACGGTGGTGGCGTTGGCCGTACGCAACCTCTTAAACAAAACCAGCCTGGATGACCGGATGGCGAACTGGGTGATGGGTCAAGAGGCCGATCGCGCTGTGCCCATTGAGAAGTGGGCTGCAACGTTAGTGTATTGGGTGATTTTTCTCTTTGCCATTGTGGCGTCACTCAATGCCCTTAACCTGGCAGGGGTATCAGAGCCGCTCAACAACTTCTTAGATCAAATCTTCCTCTATCTGCCGCGCATTGGTGGGGCGGTATTACTGTTGGGCGTGGCTTGGTTATGTGCCACATTAGTGCGCACGATTGTGGTCAACGGCCTAGGACGCTTTAACTTAGACGATCGCCTAGCCCAGCAGGCAGGCCTAGAGGAGGGCAGCAGCCCCGTTGTTTTGAATGAAACCATCGGCAATGTGCTGTATTGGTTTATTTTGCTGCTGTTTATTCCGCTGATCCTGAGCGCATTGGAACTGCCGGGGCTGCTAGCTCCGGTGGAAGGGTTGATTAACTCTTTCCTTCAAGCCATTCCTCGGATTGTGACGGCCGGTATTGTGCTGGCGATCGGCTGGGTGATTGCGCGGATTGTACGGGGTGTTGTGACTAACCTGCTGGTGGCTGCTGGAGCCGATCGTCTAGGCGATCGGGTGGGGCTGCAAATGGCCACTCCTGGCTCTACCTCCGGCGGCACCTCACTTTCGAACTTGGCCGGTACGCTAGCCTACGTGCTGGTGCTGATACCGGCCGTCGTGGCCGCTCTCAATGAACTCAATATTGACGCTATTTCGGCTCCTGCAATCTTGATGCTGGAGCGAGTGCTGACGGCCATACCCCAGGTGATTATGGCGGGGTTGGTGGTAGCGGCGGCTTACTTTGTTGGTCGTTTTGTCGCCGATCTGGTGACCAGTGTGCTGCGAGGAGCCGGCTTTGACAACATCATGTCAATCTTGGGTCTACCTGAGCTCAACCTGGGCACTGGAGCAACGGTACAGTCGGAGCTAGATGCCGAAGGTCGCCCAATGGCAACGGTGCAGTCTCCGGGCCGTACGCCCTCTGAACTAGTGGGCATCGTTACCCTGGTAGCCATTGTGCTGTTTGGGGCGGTAACGGCTACAGAAATCCTCAACTTTGCTGGCCTGACTGAGATTGTGCGGGCCATTCTGCGCATTGGCGCGCGGGTGTTGAGCGGGGTCGTTGTATTTGCTGTTGGTCTCTACCTGGCTAACCTGGCCTTTCGCCTGGTCGATGCTATGGGTACTGGTCAGGCGAAGGTGCTGGCCCAGGCTGCTCGCATCGCCATTTTGATCTTTGTAGGGGCAATGGCCCTACAGCAGATGGGGGTCGCTACTGACATTGTTAACCTGGCCTTTGGGCTGCTACTGGGTGCGATCGCAGTGGCGATCGCGATCGCTTTTGGTTTAGGCGGGCGCGATGTGGCCGCCGATCAACTGCGAGAATGGCTGACGTCCTTCAAACAGCGCTAGTTGTTCTATCAGACCAAATTTGCACGCGACCCAGGCCAAAGGATTTCCCTTTGGCCTGGGTCGCGTTAGTATTATTAACTTAACCTTAACAATCCTGCCTTTGGGGCAGCGATCTAGTCATAGAGGCACCAATGGAAAGCGGGTTTTGGTGCTGGATAAACATTGCTGGGGGAGTCTTAGTAGTATGGCTACGGTAGAACAGCGAGAAGGTAAACCCGCCTTTGACCTCAGCGACCCCAAGTATTATGTCAGCCGCGAGTTGGGTTGGCTAGAGTTCAATCGTCGAGTGCTCCATGAGGCCCTAGACAAACGCACTCCCCTGCTGGAGGCGCTCAAGTTTTTGGCCATTTTCAGCACGAACCTCGACGAGTATTTTATGGTACGGGTGGCTGCCCTTAAACAGCAAATCGAAGCCCAGGTGACTCGACAATCCCCCGATGGGATGTCGCCCATGGAGCAACTCAGCGCAATTAGCGCCACCCTACGGCCTATGGTTGAGCAACTGCATCGGGCTTTTACCACCGACCTAAGGCATCAGATGGCGCTAAAAGGCATTTGGCTGCTCGACTATGTCGATCTCAATTCGGCTCAGCAAGCCTTCTGCCATGACTATTTTGAAGAACAAATCTTTCCGGTACTCACTCCTCTGGCCGTAGATCCAGGGCATCCCTTTCCCTACATCTCGAACCTCAGCCTTAATCTGGCGGTAGTAGTACAAGATCCCCGAACTGAGCAGGCCCACTTTGCTCGGGTTAAGGTGCCGCGAGTGTTGCCTCGATTTATTGTGCTGCCGAAGTCTGAGATCAGCGATGAGGGCGATCGCCCTCATCGCTGGCTAGGGGTGCCCCTAGAGCAGGTGATTGCGGCTAATTTGTCAGCCCTGTTCCCCGGCATGGTTATACAAGAGCACTACTGCTTTCGCGTTACCCGCAATGCCGACCTGAGCGTTGAAGAAGACGAGGCCGACGATTTGATGTTGGCGATCGAGCAGGAGCTCCGCAAGCGGCGGCGCGGCGGCTCATCCGTGCGCATGGAAATTCAGCGATCTATCCCCGGGCCAGTACGGGCCATGCTGATGGAAGAGTTAGGGCTGGCCGATACCGATGTCTACGAAACCGACGGGCTACTGGCGCTCAGCGATCTGATGACGTTTATGGCGTTGCCTCTGCCCGACCTCAAAGCCCCCAGTTGGACACCCACTGTGCCCCCGGCCATTGACAGCCTCAGCCCTCCGGGAATAGACCCCGACGATACGGCCCTAGAGACGGCTGAAGATCTGTTTTCGCTGCTGCGGCAGCAGGATCAATTACTCCACCATCCATACCATTCCTTTCGAGCTACGGTGCAGCGGTTTATTACTCAGGCGGCCCATGACCCCCAAGTGCTGGCGATAAAAATGACGCTATATCGCACCTCAGGCGACTCACCGATCGTCAATTCGCTGATTTCTGCGGCTGAAAACGGTAAGCAGGTGACGGTTTTAGTCGAGATTAAAGCGCGCTTCGATGAAGAAAATAATATTAACTGGGCCCGTAAGCTGGAGCAGTCAGGGGTGCATGTGGTCTATGGTCTAGTTGGGCTGAAGACCCATAGCAAGGTGGTGCTAGTGGTGCGTCGGGAGGGGGAACATATTCGGCGCTATTACCATGTGGGTACCGGCAACTACAATCCTAAAACCGCCCGACTCTACACCGATCTGGGGTTGCTCAGCGCCCGCGACGACATTGGGGCTGATATTTCTGACCTGTTCAACTATCTCACGGGCTATTCACAACAGCAGGTGTATCGCCAAATCTTAGTGGCCCCGCTGACTCTGCGCCAGCGTCTAGAAAGGTTAATTGAGCAGGAAATTGACTGGCAGAAGAACGGTAAGGGCGGGCGTATTATTGCCAAGATGAATTCCCTGGTCGATCCAGACCTGATCGCTCGACTCTATCGTGCCTCCCAGGCCGGGGTTGCAATCGATCTGATTGTGCGAGGTATTTGCTGTTTGCGCCCTGGGGTGCCGGGGGTGAGCGATAACATTCGCGTCATTAGCATTGTGGGGCAGTTTTTAGAACATTCCCGCATTCTGTACTTTAAAGACGGTGGGCAAGAGACTTTTTTGTTGGGCAGTGCTGACTGGATGCCGCGCAACCTCGATCGTCGAGTCGAGGTAATGGTGCCGATTACCGCCGCTGCTATTCGACAGGAGCTGAAGACCATTCTCGAACTGAGTCTAGCGGATAATCGTCAGGCCTGGGATATGGCAGCCGACGGTAGCTACTGTCAGCGTCATCCCCAACCCGATGAACCCATCCGCAGTTCTCAATTGCAGCTCATGGAGCGAGTCGGAGGAGCTATCTAGCGGTATGACTTTGGTGAAAGATAATTGCCCCTAACCCTGTCAGTAGGGTTACCCCCAATAGCCCCGCCAGGGGGTTGCCGTCTACACCCGTGATCCAGACGGGTACGGCTTCGGTCGTCTGCAATAGCCCACCGACCTGGATGAGGTAATAGCCCCAGACCAGCCCCGCATGCAGCCCGACCGGATGCCCTAACCCTGTTTTACCGGCTCCGAGGGGAATTCGCCTTGCCCAACCCAGCACTAGGCCTAGCAGCAGCAGCCCCAGAAACTGGGGTAGCAGGGCCAGCATGGCATCTAGGGGTTTAATAAAATGGGCGATCGCAAAAATCAGGCTGGTTGCCCCCAATGCGACGGTGGGCTGCCAGCTCTGCTCTAGTTCGCGCAGCAGCCAGCCGCGAAATAAGACTTCCTCCGACCAGCCCACGGCGATCGCTGCTGCCGCTCCCACCAGCGCTATTTGAATTAACGCTAGCCCCCTGGCACCATCGGCGCTAAGGGTGGCCCAGCCTAAGGCTATCTGTACTGTCGCCAAGATCCCTAAACTCAGGGCACCCAGCATGGCGCCCAGGGCCATGCCCTGGGCTAGGGGCCAGCGGCCAGCAAACCCTATTTTTGCCCAGGGCTGGCGTTCACTCCGAACAAAGCGTTCCCAGCGGGGCAGCACCCACAAAAACACAACGTATAGCATCGCCGTGGGAAATAGATCGCCACCGCTCAGCATCCCTTGCCCCGCGAGCCAGTAAAGGGGCAAGGCCAGGGGCAACCATAGAACCACGACAATCAGTAAAAAAATCAACACCCGGATCAGGGGGTGAGCGGTGGCCAACTGAGCCCAAGGGAGCTTATTCATCCGGTTCAATCGTACTGGTTAGGCCCAGATTACACAGACCTTCGCTATAAAACTCAGCGTGCTCCAGGGCACAGGTGATAACCAGGGCCGTGCCGGCCGTGTGGGCCTGCATCATAATATCCACGGCTTGGGGCATGGTCAGGCTTGGCACCACCTTGAGCAGCGATTCAACTACGTATTCCATCGAGTTGAAGGCGTCGTTATGGAGCAGCACGCGGTAACGCGGCGCGGGCTTACGAATAGTGGAGGTTGTTGTCCGTTCAATGGTTTCAACTGACACAGCGATACCTCTTTGCCTAGCTCACACATTATTGTAGAAAAAAGCATTGGGGGAGACTAGCGCTGATCTAGGGGGTGAGGATAAATATCTCAATGACCCTAGGGCCAATCAGCGCGATCGCCACTCCTGACATGCGATTGCCACCCAGGCATCTACACTATCACAATAAAACTTTACGATGGTAGCGCCATACCCTCCGGAATGAACCGAATATTGGTCTGTCTAGACCACAGCGATACGATAAATCTGTCTACCATGGGAGCGCGCGATCTGCCTCAAGGCCTTTGATGCTAATCGCCTAATCTACGAGACTGACGTTATGGCTAATCCAGTTACAGGACAAATTATTTTCTTGGAATACCGCCAAACCCGCCTCTACGCTGAGGTGATTCAGGTTCTAGGGCAGCGGCAGATGGGCTGGCTCAGGCCGCTAGCTTTTGTGGATGAAGCAGGTATACAGCCCTTGGGGACAGCTCTGTTGACAGCGACCATTGGTGACAATCGGCCGACTGCCCCAGATTTGCTTTGGCCTCTCAACCAGCTCCAATTCGCTCTCGATACAGATGTATTACCGCTACTGGCTACCCTGGGCACTAAACCCCCCGCTACGTTCTCCCCAGGCCAAAAAGTATGGGTGGTCAACGAGTTTTTGCAGCAAGTCTGGGCAGAGCATGAGACAGCTCTGAAGAGCAATCACTTAACGTAACCCCTGCTAGGAGCAAATCCTAAGGATCCGGACGATTTCTATAAAGTTTTCATAAAGCCAGATCGAGCAATCTGAGGAAATTCCTGAGCTAATCGGACAATATCGGCAATATTTTGCCCTCTTGTCTAAGCAATTGTACTGGGTCTTCGGGATGTCTTTTTAGCCAACCTATGCAAGTTGTTGCAGAGACTGGTGGTAATGTCCCGAACCTGGAACTAGACGAATACGACCTTCGTCCATTTCGTACATCAGGAGTTCTAAAGCTTCAGCGTCGCCAACGGGCAGATAGCCCAAACGGGATAGTTCAGCATTGATACCCTGCTCTATATCAGGGGTTAGCAGTCTGAGATGGAGCGCCTTTTCAACCAATCTACGGATGGAATGTTGGGGGGGCATAAACCAATACCAGGAGGTCTTGAATCTGTCATGATTGTCAACCTTATCCCCAGTCTAGCCTGTGACAACACCTCAAAAGAGTTGTGAACCTGACCACTACAAATCGTGATCCAAATCACAAAACATTTGAACCGTAACAGATATGTTCAGTAGATTCACGGAGTCAGCTAGCCGATCAGGGTTGAATCTATATCAAGATATGACCAACCTTGGCCTCAATCACAGTCGAAATTAAGTTATCCGATTATCTTCGTGATGTGGCTCGTTGGTTCTAAGCAGTTTTAACAGTATTTGTTGATCCGGAGTATATCGAGTATGCAAACGATGCTTTCTAAGAAAATGGCTATTTTTCAGGCCAAAGGTTCTCTCAATGCTTCCAACGCTAACGATTTCCATTCGTCTCTGGTGCAGCACATCCAGTCTGATTTAGCCAGTGGCCTGTTTGTAGATATGAGCCAGGTTGAGTCCCTAGATAGCGCTGGGCTGATTTCCCTGGTATCGGCCCTCAAGCACGCTCGTCAGCTACAAAAGCGCCTGTGTCTGTGCTCAGTACCCCCTGCCATTCGCATTGTGTTTGAGCTCACTCAGCTCGATCGCGCCTTTGAAATGGTGGATGAATTGCCCAAGTCTAGGCCCATGGCAGCCTAGGTGTTGCCTCAGCTGTTCTTGGGGCCATTCCTGTGGGCCCTAGCCCCAGCCTGGTGTAGTACCGATATAGTATGGCAATGTACCAACCGCCCGACAGCTCAGCTTATGAGCAGGGCGGTTGTTTACTTAGGGGCTGAATAGAGATAGGCTTGCTAGCTCTGTTAGGCTTTTAGTAGCGTTTCCATCCGTCCGTTAGGGTACCTGGGTTGTGACTGTATCGATTAATACATTGGTGGCCGATGATATTGCCAAGCCGGCTCGTTACTTGGGAAATGAGCTGGGGGCTGTGCATAAGCCCTGGTCCCAGGCCACTGTGCGCTGGGTTTTGACCTACCCCGAGGTCTACGAAGTCGGTGCCTCTAACCTGGGCCATATCATTCTCTACAGTATTTTGAACGCTCAGCCCCGGCAATTGTGCGATCGCGCCTACCTCCCTGCCGCTGATCTGGCCAACAAACTCAAACAAACGGGCACCCCGCTGTTTGCCGTTGAGTCGCAGCGCCCCCTGACTGACTTTGATATTTTGGGCTTTAGCCTGAGTTATGAGCTAGGGGCCACCAATATTCTTGAAATGCTCTCCCTAGCTGGCATTCCCCTCACCTGGCAGGAGCGCGACCAGGCGGCGACAGGTGATGAGAGTCCCCTCATCTTTGCCGGTGGCCAGACCGCGACCTCTAACCCCGAACCCTACGCCGACTTCTTTGACTTCGTTGCCCTGGGCGATGGCGAAGAATTGCTGCCTGAGATTGCCCTGGTGCTAGAAGAGGGCAAGGCCACTGGCCTCAGCCGGGAAGCACTGCTGCTCGATCTGGCCCAGGTGCCTGGGGTCTATGTGCCCCGGTTCTACGACATGGCCGCCGATGGCTCGGTGCACCGCAATCGGCCTGACGTCCCGGCGCGGGTGTTGCGCCGGGTGGCGACCCCGATTCCGGCCTACGCCATGGGGCTAGTGCCCTATGTTGAGACCGTCCACGATCGCCTGACGGTGGAAATCCGCCGGGGCTGTACCCGGGGCTGCCGCTTTTGTCAGCCGGGTATGCTCACTCGCCCAGCCCGAGATGTAGAACCAGAGGCGGTGGTGGATGCGATCGAGACCGGTATGCGCAAGACCGGCTACAACGAGTTTTCGCTGCTATCGCTGAGTTGCTCTGACTACCTGGCCCTACCTGCCGTGGGCGTGGAGGTCAAAAACCGCCTCAAAGACGAGAATATTTCCCTGTCGCTGCCGAGCCAGCGGGTCGATCGCTTCGATGAAAATATTGCCCACATTGTGGGCGGTGCTCGGCTGACGGGGCTCACCTTTGCCCCCGAGGCGGGTACCCAGCGCATGCGTGACATTATCAACAAAGGGCTGACCAACGAAGAGCTACTGCGCGGCGTGAAAACTGCCCATGAACAAGGCTGGGGCCGCGTCAAACTCTACTTTATGATTGGCCTGCCAGGCGAAACCGATGTCGATGTGCTGGGCATTGCCGAGACCGTGCGCTGGCTGCGTCAGACCTGCTATATCCAGGGGCGGCGACCGCTATCGTTTAATATCACGATCTCCAACTTTACCCCCAAGCCCCATACACCGTTTCAATGGCACTCAGTTTCCACCGAAGAATTTTTGCGCAAACAGACGCTGTTGCGCAACGAATTTAGAGCGATGCGCTGGGCCAAGGTGAACTTTACCGATGTGCGTATTTCGGCGATGGAAGACTTTGTCGGTCGGGGCGATCGCCGCCTGGCCCCAGTGGTGCGTCGGGCCTGGGAACTGGGAGCGGGTATGGATGCCTGGTGGGAAAGCCTGGAAACAGCCTTCAGCGCCTGGACTCAGGCCATTGATGAGTCGGGCCTGGGCTGGAAGTACCGCCGAGTAGCCCAGGGAGAATGGAACCTGATGGCGGCGGCGGGAGATGCAGCCAGTCTAGATGCGCCGCTGCCCTGGGATCATCTAGATACCGGCATTGACAAAACCTGGCTGAAGGAAGACCTACAGCGGGCTTTAGACGCGGCCACTGTGCCCGATTGCTCCTTTGAGGGGTGTTCTCACTGTGGGGTATGTGGCCCCGACTTTGGCCACAACGTGGTGGTGCCGCCGCCGCCAATTCCTGCCTTTGCTGGCCATGGTCAGCCCAACTCTGAGCGAGTGCAGCGCCTGCGGGTGACCCTGGGCAAGCTGGGCTCTATGGCTTTGATCGGTCATTTAGATTTGGTTCGACTATTTGACCGGGCGCTGCGCCGAGCCAGTTTGCCGATCGCATTTACTGGCGGCTTTCACCCGGGGCCCCGGGTTTCCCCCGCCAATGCGCTGCCCTTGGGTGCCACCAGCAGCGGTGAAGTGGTGGATTTTGAGCTGACTCGCACTGTGGCTCCCGATGACTTCTGGCAGCGGTTTGCGGCCCAATTGCCGGCGGAAATTCCCCTCTACGATGTGGTTGAGGTGCCCCTCGGTGAGGCTTCGGCCACTAAGCGTCTCGACCAGGCCGAATACTACCTGCGCCTGCGGCCAGAGGAGCCGGGTTTGCCCCCCTGGGCCCAGTGGATTGAGGCCGTCATGGCCCTGGATGAGGTGCTGTGGGAGAAGCAAACCAAGTCTGGAAAAACCCAGGTGGTGAACCTGCGAGAGCGGCTGCATGAACTCAGCATCGCTGATGCAGAACCGCTCGTATCATTTGGGCTAGAGTATCCTGAAGATAGCTGCGAAGTTTGGTTACAGGTGGTGGGTAACTGCCGCAATGACGGGAACCTACTCCGCCCAGAACAAGTCGTCTCTATGGTAGAGCAGGTGGCAAAACAGCCCCTTGAACTTCAGCATGTACACCGTAGTCGGCTAATTTTTGTTTGATTTTCTGTATGTAGACCCTACGAGGGCCAGAACATGGGTGAGCAAGGTCAACAATCACCTCAAATAACGGCATATCGAGCCAGGAGGCTGTTAGTAGAGGGCGGGGTATGGCTAGGTCAGTGGTTGCGATCGGCCCAGTTTTTTCACCCCAAATCACCCAGATCTCGCCACTGGCCACGGTGCGTGGGCTTAACAATAGCGACCACTGGGTTAATGGTTGTGGGAGCCGTGACGCCCAGTCGAGCTGACCCCTCGGCCACCTGTGCCAGCGCAGGGGCTAATGAAAACGGCATTATTGAGGCCGCCTGTTGCCCTACTGAGGTGTTGTCAACCTATTGGCCTGAGCGATCGCAGTCCCTTGACCAGACGCTTTGTCAGCTCTTGGTGTTTCCTACTGCCAATCTGGCCAGTGCCGATGAGTTTAGTCGGAGCATTGTCGATGGGTCGCTATCGAGCGATAGTCGTCGAGCCTCTGCCGAAACCATGACGCTGCCCAGTCTCTGGTGGAACCGCGATTCTTTGACCAACCACCTCGGCGGACGCCGCCTGGTGCAATCGTGGATTTCTTACCAGATTAAAGACTCGGCTGACTCAGTGATAGATGTCTTGATCAACCCTCAAATTTGGTCGGTGTTGACCTACAACGAGCGCTTTGCCGCACTCAACCAGTTTGGCACCGCGGCCCGAACCTTTGGCTATAATCTGCGGTTTTTCCAAGGCAATAGTCACAGTTCTCGACTGGTAGGGCTGTATGCCTGTGACTTTGCCCCCTCACCGGAAGCAACAGCCTCAGCACCGCTAACCGTAAACACCTGCTCGGCTAACCTAGATATCACCCAGATTGGGCAAATTCAGCGCAATCTGGTGGCAGAGATCGCCCAGCGTCAACAAACCCCAGCAGCCTCAGACCAGACGGTTGCTGCTGATGGTGGTCTGTAGCTCCCGGTGGCGAGTTGTAGACAGAATTTTGGGGGTTATGCTGACGATCTAGCGGCTAAGTTTGCGCTTTACTCCGCAGGTTTTGCCAGAGGTCACTGTAGCGAGCTTCAGCCTCAGGGGTTAAAGGCAAAAGAAACTCACTTTGGTCGGCTACCTCCGGTAACAAGACTTGGGTAGCGGGCTGTTGCAGCGGCTGCGGTAAATCGTTGGGGCCGACTCCCCAAAGGCTAGGAGATGTACTTTGGCCATAGATCGCGAGTTGTTTGGCAAAGTCATCGCCCAAGCAAAAGTCGAGCCAGTTGAGGGCCAGGGGCGATTGTTCGGGGATGGCTTCGGACTGCACCCACAGCTGGGCACTGAGCAAGGTGCCTTCGGGCGGCACCACGGCGGCTAATTGCTGATACTGCTTGAGCAGGGGAAGCACATCGTCTGACCAGCCGACAACCGCAGTGGCATCCCCGACAATCAGGGCTTCTAGATAGTGGTCGGTGTCGTAGGCGCGTACCTGCTGGTGTAAATCGTTCAGGAAAGGCTTCAACCCCTGAACTGCGTCAGGGTCTGCGCTATTGGCCGAGGCGCCGACTGCTTTTTGGGCGAGCCCAATGACCAGGCGGGGGTGATCGGGTAAAATCACGCGTCGGGTTAGCTCGGGGCGTAACAGATCGGCCCAGGTGCTCAGCGCCTGATCGCGGGGCAGGCGAGTAGCGTCATAGAGCAGTACCAGATGGCTCCAGCGGTAGGGCATAGCCCAGATATCACCATCGGTGCTGGGCAGGCCTTCAGCACTGCGGCGCACTAACTCTGGCCAGACTGGCGCCAAGCTCTTCCATGAGGTCAGACTCGATACGTTTAGCGGTTTGATCAGGTTTTGTTGAATAGCCGGGGCCAGCCAGTAGTCGGCTAAACTCACCCAGTCGGCCACCGGCGCTACCGTGGCCCCATCTGGCGGGTGATGCCATCCCTGGAGCAGGCTATACAGTTTTACCAGCGAGTCTTGGGGGTTGACGGCCACATTGCCGCCCTGGTCACCCAACTGTTGAAAGGCTCTTAGCAGCTGGGCTGGCACCGAATTGGCCAGCATGGCCAGACGCAGGTTGGCATCGGTGCCCCGCTGGCACCCGGCCAGCAAAGTCGTCAGGGCGACCCCACCGGCACCCGCCAAGAAGCTGCGACGATTCATGAGCATTGGCCCCTCGGCTTCCCTCTCTGGTTCCCTTTCTGGGGGAGAATACTGATCAACCATAGCGCTTTACTAGACCTATGAAAGCTGTCCGAGATATTATCAGCGTCTCCATCACGGTGATTTTGGTGTCGTTTATTGGCCTCAGCCTGGCTCGGCTGGTGTATTTTTTTCTCCATAGTCAGCAGATTGTCTAGAGCTATCCTGTGATCTCAGAGTTAACCCCAACCCTAGCGCAGGTGCAGGCGGCGCAGCGGCGTATTGCCCCCTACCTGCGGCACACACCGCTGGTGCCTGCGATCGCCCTCAAGCAGACTATTCCTGGCTGCCCCAACCTGTGGCTCAAGCTCGACTGCTTGCAGGTGACGGGGTCGTTTAAGGCGCGGGGAGCAGTCAACACTCTGAAATCGCTGTCGGCAGATCAAGTGCAGCGGGGCATCATCACGGCATCGGGGGGCAATCATGGGCTGGCTGTGGCCTATGCGGGGTGGCTGGCCCAGGTGCCCGCTACCATTTATCTCGGCAGCAACGTGCCCGCCCCTAAGGCCGAAAAGCTGCGGCAGTGGGGGGCACAGGTGGTGTTTGCTGGCCAAGACTGGGACGACGCCAACCAGGTGGCGATCGCCGTCGCCGCCGATCAGGGCTTGACCTACATTCACCCCTTTGCCGACCCGCGAGTGATTGCCGGGCAGGGCACCCTGGCCCTCGAAATTTTGGCCGATCTACCCCAGGTGGATACGCTGCTGGTGTCTATTGGTGGCGGTGGGTTGATTAGCGGGGTCAGTCTGGCGGCCAAAGCGCTGAAACCCGCCATTCGCATCGTTGGCATTGAACCCGTGGGGGCACCCACCCTCAAGACCAGTGTGGAAGCCGGGCAGATCCTGGCGCTGGAGGCGACCCCGACCCTGGCCAATACCCTGGCCCCGCGCCGCACCGAGCCGCTCAATTTTGACATCATTCGCCGCCATGTAGACGAGTTTGTGCTGGTCAGCGATGACGCCATGGCGGCGGCCTGCCGCTGGCTGTGGTTTGAGCTGGGCGTGGCAGCGGAGTTGAGTGGCGGAGCGGCGATCGCCGCCTTGATGACCGGCCAGTATCAGCCCCAACCTGGCGAAGTGGTCTGTGCCCTGATCTGCGGTGCCGGTACCGCTGGGCTAGAGGCCTAGTACTCCACGGCGCAAGTTTAGATCCTAGTCCTTAGGGCTAGGGAGCAGGAGAGCTAGGGAGCCAAGCGAGCTGGAACGGTGGACATATTTCAGCCTGCGAGTACTAGGCTGCCGCTGGCCCCAGGGTCGATGAAATGCGCATGGCCAGCTCAGTCAAATTGTCGGTATCGGTGCAGAAAGGCTCGGCCTGGGCCCGCGGCACCCCACTGCTGACCAGATATTCGACCAGTAGATTAAACAGCATATCTTCCGCTAGCTGCCGCTGGTCGGCCCAGCCCTGCTGCTGATAGTGGAGATATTCTTCGCAGCGCAGGGCCAGATCTTGATAAGTGCTGTTGCCAACTAAAAACTGAAGGCTGCTGACAATCATGGCGACCTCAGAGTCAGATTGCCCCCAGTGTAGCCAAAGGCCACGATCAAACGCGATCGCCAGCGAACATCGGCTCTACTATGAAGGCTCAGGCGCGATGCCATCTCAACGAACGCTAACCTACTGCCATGCCTAACCCTGCCCCTGGTTTAGATCTCGATTTTGTGCGTCAGCATTTTCCGGCGCTGGCGGGCGACTGGGTGTTTTTTGACAACGCGGGCGGCTCCCAAATTCTCAAGCCCGTGGTCGATCGCATCACCGAATTTCTCTACACCTCCAATGTTCAGCTGGGGGCCAGCTACACGGTGTCGCAACAGGCCACGGCGCGGGTGGCCGCCGGGGAGAAGGCGATGGCGAGATGGATCAATGCCGCTGACCCAGCGGAAGTCATTTTAGGCCCCAGCACCTCGGCGCTGCTGCGCATGCTGGCCCAGTGTTTTCGGCCCACCCTGCAACCGGGCGACGAGATCATCGTCACCAATGCCGACCACGAGGCCAACATCAGCCCCTGGGTGGAGCTAGAACGCGAGGGCATTGTGATCAAAACCTGGCGGGTAAACCCCGTCACCTTTGAGCTTGAGTTAGCCGATCTAGAGGCGCTGCTGACGCCGCACACCCGGCTGGTGGCGGTGACCCATGTCTCGAATGTGTTGGGAACCGTGAATCCGGTGCGGGCGATCGCAGATTTAGTCCATGCCCAGGGCGCTCTGCTGTGCGTCGATGGGGTCGCCTTTGCCCCCCACCGCCGGGTGGATGTGCAGGCCCTGGATGTCGATTTCTACAGCTTTAGCCTGTACAAGGTCTACGGCCCCCACCAGGCGCTGCTCTACGGCAAAAAAGAGCTGTTGCTGGCCCTACCGGGCTACAACCACTTCTTCATTGAAGACACGGCGGTGCCCTACAAGTTTCAGCCCGGGGGCAGCAGCTACGAGCTGAGCTACGGCCTGACGGCGATTCCTGAGTATTTTGAGTCTGTGGCGCGTCACCACGGACAGCCTGCTGATGTCGGCCCCCTGGATCACGCCTTTGCGCTGATTCAGCAGCACGAGGGTCGGTTGAATGAACGGCTGCTGTCGTTTCTGCACAGTCGGCCCAGCGTCCGCATTATTGGCCGCGACACCGCCGACCCCACCCAGCGAGTCTCGACGATTTCCTTTGTGGTGGAGGGGATCAGTAGCGACAAAATTCCACCCCAGCTCGATGCTCACCAGATTGGCATTCGCTATGGGCATTTTTACGCGCTGCGGCTGATCGAAGATCTGGGGCTGATGGCGAACCAGGGGGTGGTGCGGGTCAGCATGGTGCATTACAACACGGTTGAGGAATGCGATCACTTAATTGAACAGCTAGCGGAGATTTTGTAGGAGGCCAGAAACCCGGTTTCTTTGCGGCTCCGAAATAATTGTTTAGATCGGGCTGAACCGCTTACAGGTTAAAGTCTACAAGTCTCGATGCGAGAGAAGAAAAACAACCGCATAAAATCCAAAATCCAAAATCCAAAATTCAAACCACTGCCCCCGCGATCAACCCCACGATCGCCCCCGCAGGCACCAACTGCCAGGTGGGCCGACGAAAGCGCACCAGCGCTACCAGGGCAACGATGCCGACGATCACCGCCAGCAGAGTGCGGGGCAGGGTGGGTTGAATCAGGGCGGCGGCAGCGAGGGGAACGGCGGCGGCGGCGATCGCCCCCAGGGCCGCTGGCATCACCCCCTTGAGAAAGCGCTTGACCCAGGGATTTTGCCGCAGCTGGAGCAAAAAGGGCGCAGCAAACATGATGAACCCAAACGACGGGGTAAAAATCGCCACGGTGGCCACCAGTGCCCCCAGTGCCCCGGCCACCTTGTAGCCCACAAACGCGGCGGTGATCACCACCGGGCCAGGGGTGAGCGACCCCAGGGCGACGCCGTCAATAAATTCGTTGCGGGTCAGCCAGCCAAAGTCATTGACCACGGCGGTTTCGAGCAGGGGAATGAGCACCAGGCCACCGCCAAAGATAAACGCCCCCGTCTTGAGAAAAAAGGTAGCCAGGGGCCAAAAATAGTCGTGAATCCGCTCCCAGCCCCAGAAGCTAGAGACGGCGAGGGGGTCTGCGGGTAGGGTGGCGAGTAAGTGGGCGCGGGATGGGG
>NZ_JADEWX010000392.1 GCF_015207395.1 Nodosilinea sp. LEGE 07088 | reverse complement strand
CGAAGATGCTTCGCGTATCCGCATGCACCAGTTGCCGCAAATCTTCGCCGTCGCTCGGAACTTCGCGCTCAACCTCTATCGCTCCAATGAGTTCTCCAACATGGCTCAGGCTGAACGACTCTGCAAAAATGGCCTAGATACCCTCAAGGCCATTTTTAGAATGAAATAGCCCTGGTTGACCTGTCACGTTCGCCATTTGTGTACCCGTTTCAAGTCACGGCCAGAATCTAGCGGTTATTTGACTTGGCGGCAGCAGTTTTTCCAAAAACGACTGCGGTTGGGGCTGTGGCTAGGATTATTTTGGTCTTTGATCGGAGCAGTTGACGGCCTTTATTCTGTCTTAGTAAAAATTGAAGAACTCAGAACCAAATTTCTAGAGATCTTTGGTGACGCAGCGATCGCAGATGCCTTTCGGGATGCCACCATCGTCTATAACGTGGTCGTGCTGATAGTGCTGGGAAGTTGTTTGGTAGGGCAGAGAACTCAATGGGGGAAACGATATACTGCGGTATGGTTTCTATTGTTTGCCTGCTCACTGAACGAATTTCTGGGACAGGTGATTGCCACCTTTTTTCAGATTCCGATTTCACCGGATACCCTTGTTTTTTTTGGCGATCGCCATTCTCATTCCTGTGCATTGGCAACTTCATCTAATTGCCCAGATTTTACCCATTGCATATTATGCAATTGTTTATCCAGCGATCGGGCTAACTACCCTTGGAACGACGAACACTTACCAGATTTACAGCGTTTCTCAGTCTGATGAGGTACAGTAGCAGCAATTAGTAAACCAATTTTCGATATCTTCTAGAGAAACTTGTTCAAACGCTTCTTTAAGCGCTTTTTCCGCCGATTCTAGAATGAAGTGCAACACCTAGAAGCTTTCCACAGAGGGGCTCATAGGATAGTCTGATGTTTACCACAACAAAAAGACACCCTATGAGCTAAGTAGCTAGGCGCAATTAAATATAAAACGTTCCAGTGGGTAATCTCCGGTTCTACTACGTGCCTCCATGCCCTCAATGACGGTCATGGCCAGGTCATATTCGTTATCAAACATCTGCCCGGCAATCT